>JAOTYK010000026.1 GCA_029861955.1 Acidobacteriota bacterium | reverse complement strand
CGTGCCGCCGTACGATGCCGATTTACCCTGGGAATCTTGCGGGTGATGCAATCACATGTCCGCTGGCGGACGATCGGCGACCGGACGTATCACGCAACACACAACATTCTTCGAGCCACGTTGTCGCCGTCTGACGCAGCCGACGATGGCATGAAAAAACGGACCGTCCCCGAAGCCGAGAACGATCCGTTTGCATGAATCGGAAAATGTCCAATAGCGATTAGCTGCCGGCCGCCAGCTCTTCGTCGATGAGCGTCTTGAACGCGCTAAATGACGCCGCGCCACTCAGGCGGCGGCCATTGATGAAGATCGCCGGTGTTCCCTGGACGCCCACCGAGACGCCATCACGATGGTCGGCTAGCACCGTCTCACGATGACGACCGGAATCGAGGCACTCGTCGAACGCCGCCGTATCCAAAGCGAGCTCGGCGGCATAACCCTTGAGCTGCTCTGAGGTCAGCGCGCGTTGGTTCTCGAACATCTTGTCGTGAAGATCCCAGAACCGGTCCTGCTCGTGGGCACACTGACCCGCTTCAGCAGAGATCTGTGCCTCGGGGTGCATGTTGGCCGGCAACGGGTAGTCGCGGAAGACCACCTGGACCTGATCCCCGTAGGTGGCGATGACCTGTTCGATGGCGGGTCCGACTCTCGAGCAGAACGGACACTGGAAATCGGACCATTCGACCACCTTTACCGGAGCGCTATCGGGACCCTTGCGGGGGTCGTTAGCCGCGATGGTCACGTCGAAGCGGACAGGCTCGAGGGAGGTGGTGACGCCGTACTTGGCCTCGAGTCCCTCTCGGTAGGACTTGAGGAGGCCCGCACGATTCTGCGTGAACAGATAGCGTTCGATCTGTGGGCTAACCTGCGCGAACTCGCCGTTGATCTGAGCCTTGTTCTGATCGAAGAACGCCTGGATCTCTTCGGGAGTCGGTCGCGGGACCACGTTGGTGACGTTCTCCTCGACAAGCTCTTTCTGCGTCTTCCCGAACTCTTCGGCTTCGAGTGCCGTCAGCTTGTCGGCGATCATGGCGTTCAGCGTGTTCTGACGTGCTTCGAACAGCTTGACGTAGACGTCACCGTTCTCGCCGGCCATCGCCGCCTTGTCGAGATCGGCCATCGTGATGGTCGTGTCACCCCAGCTGGCGACGATCTGGCCATCACCGGCAGCTGCCGACGCAGAGTCCTTGCCTGCATCGGTTCCGGTGGTATCGCCACAACCGATCGCTGCGATCAGCAGAGTCGCACCCAGCAGTAAGCTCACCCAGCGAGCCGTGAATCGTTCCGTCATCTTCGTATCCCCTACATGCGTTAATTTGATCCCTCAGAATAGCACCGGACCGGACCTGCGGCCCATCAGGGGCAGGGGGTCGAGGGGGTTCGTCGGCGTCCACCGGGGAGGGTCCCCAGGATGCTCTCGGCCATCTCGGAATTGACAAAGCCGACAAGGTAGAAAAACCCTTCTCCGACCGCAGGATTCTCTGTGGTGAGCAGGACGGTGTCGGTCGTAACCGTGTCGTCGCCGCTGGCACAATCGCCATATCCCGCATCGGCAACGCCATCGGCATCACCATCCAGTAGATCCGAGAGCTCGCCGCGGTAGACCCGATACTCCTGGGCCCAGCGTATCGGCGCCCATCGCAGCGTCTGTGGATCCTCGAAACGAAGCGCCGCACGCCGATGGCCAAGGAGGAAGTCGACCACGCCGTCACGGAACCCCTGCGCGAGGGTCGGGCCGTGGGGTCCACCGGGAATGGTCCACAGCCGGGCCGAGCCGCCGATAGCGCAGCCTTCGTGGAGCGTCTCCGTGGTCTCGGCCCCCGGCGTCCCGGCGTCGATATCCCGTGGCGTGCCGCCGCTCACGGGCGCGGCATCACAGCCGTTGTAGTCCGCCCAGGTCGCGATGGTCTGCGTGGCCGAGGGATAGGAGCCGGATGTCGTCGCCCCACCGCCATAAAGGATGGTCGCGTCGCTGGTGCCGTGAATCTGCAAAACGTGTACCGCCGCCTCCGGCTGGCAGTCCAGCGGATCCAGAAACGTGGCACCGGCCAGACTCGCCAGCGAAGCGACCGTGTCCGCGTGATCGCAGGCCATGCGATAGGACATGAACCCACCGTTGGACCAGCCGACGAAGTGCACTCGCCAGGGATCGATCGGAAACTGGTCGCGAATCTCGTCGACCAGGTTGACCAGATACGTCGAGTCGTCGACCCCGTTTCCAAAGAGATCGCAACACGCATCCGTCCCGTTCCAGAACGGGCTTCCAAGGAAGTCGTCCAACCCCTGCGGATAGGCGTAGATAAACTCTCGGCTCTCGGCCCAGGGCACCAGAACGAAGTAGTTCTCCTGCTCCTGGCCGGTCAACGAGTAGCCGTGGAGGTTGAGCACCAGCGGGTAGGAACGATTCGGGTCGTAGCTCGAGGGCAGCTCGACGACGATGGAACCACGACCGATGTCGACGATCGATTGACCCGCACGGGTCGTCGAGAACGCCAACAGGACGGCGCTCGCAAGAAGGATCCAGTGTTGCAGTGTTTGTCGACTCATCACGATCTGGAAACCCTTATACGTCGAAACCGGTCGGTTGGAGACGGATACGCCGGCCGATCTCTTCGCGGGCGAACATGAGTGCGAACACGCCGTGCTCCAACCACAACCACCAGGCATGTTCCGTCTGGTCGATGTAAATGAGATAGGAGAGCAGGCTGAGGCCCGTCAGGACGATGAAACTCCAGCGTCGTAGTAGTGCTGCAAACGGAAGTGCCCACAACAGGTACCACGGCATGACCGTCGGAGAGAGAAGGACCACGGCCGCCAGGAGGTAAAAGACATTCTCGACCTGTCGATACGATGTTCCGTCATCCCGTCGCCAGAGTCCCACCATCAATAGCAGGATGGCGGCGCCGCTAAGTAGAAACGCCCCATCACCGGCAATCCAACGGAAGAGATGGTAGATCCCTGCATTGAATTCCCAATCCGTCGCAAAACGAAGAAGGTTCCTGAAGTAGTCCGGGCCATCAAAGCGCCACGGCCAGCTTACCAACGTCACGACTGTCAGAACTGTCGTCACAACGATGAGCGACTGCCGGCCCCCTCGTCGTCGCATGAGGAGGATCACCAGCGGAGCCGGTGTCAGTTTCGAGGCGATCGCAAGCCCCAGCGCGGCGCCGCCTGTGACCGACGCCCCACGCAGGAGTCGGTCCACGGCCAGCAATACGAAAAAGATCAACATGGCATCGACATGCCCGGAGCCCGCCAGCTCTTTGATGGCCAACGGGTTCCACGCGTAGAGCAGCAGACAACTCGGTGGGGCGTTCAGTCGTGACACGATGCCGGCCAGAACGCAACAACTGCCGATATCGAAGAGCATCATCAGAAGTTTGACCGCCATCGCGGAGGCCGGTGCAACTCGATGAAGAGTCAGAAACGTGTGTTGCGCCACGGGTGGGTAGACGGTCCGGTAGGAGCCGTGATCCACGCGTTCGTGCACCAGCCACCACGGATCGTCCAGAAGCTCCGATTCCGGAAGATCCGCCGCCGCGTCGGGGCTCAGATTGAACGGCGAGAGCCCGGCGGCGCTGACATGACCGTCCCACAGGTAACGCCAGATGTCGTTGTCGTAGGCGACGAATTGCGTCACGACGGGGCCGTCGCCCTTCAGGTCATCGGCCAGTCCACCCAGGGGGTCATCGGCAGGCAGCCCAACGCCGACAAATGCCAGTCGAAAGCCGACGGCAAATAACAGGATGATTTTCACGACGGAGCGCCGTCGGTCGGCATCTCGGGACAGCGAGGCGGCGTGTCCGTAGGAGACGCCGTAGAGCAAGAATATCCCGGCAAAAAGAGCCAGTACTTCCAGGACGTCTGAGCGGCTACTGGTCCATCCGGCGCCGAACGATGCCCGCACATAGGTCAGCATCGCGACGCCACCCAAGAGAACGAGCCCGCGGCTGGATCCGGCGATGGGTGGGAACATCAGAAAGAAGATATCCTGAACGGGAAGGTTTCGGTGAACATCGTTGTTTCTCCTGATGAGGTGAAGATGACACGAACCATTCTTGTGCTCTGGCTTCTAGTGACCATCGTTGCCATGCCGCTGATGGCGTCGGGCCCTTCGAGCTCGAGCTCGTCGACGAACGATCCGGGATTCGGCAGCTTCTCCACCGTTGACAGTCGGCGATGCGATCTCCTCGAAATTCGAGCAGAAGAACGGGTTCTACGCGTTTTCGATAAGGTCACGCGGAAGGAAGTCCTCGTCGTCATCGACGAGAGAACCGTCATCAGGGCGCAGAAGAAGTCGAGTTTCGATGGGCGTCGGCGGCTGGAATTTGCCGACCTAGCGATCGGTCAGGAGTTGATCGTGACCACCGACACGCAGAGCGGGCAGGTCAGCGCCATTCGCATCCGCGGCTAGCCGGCGGTCTCCAGAAACTCCAACCCTTCGTGTTTGTCCTGGATCCAACGTAGCGAATACTGGTTGTCCACCAGAAGAACCGGCTGCCCCTCGCGATCCTCCAGAAGCTTGGCGGTCTGCGAGTGGATGAACGCCGCCGGATCGAAGTCACCACGCAGCCATCGTGCGACCTTGAACTTGAGGGGTTGGAGTTTCAACTCCACGCTGTACTCGCTCTCCATGCGGAACTTGAGTACCTCGAATTGCAAGGGCCCCACCGCGCCCAGGACCGGTGCCGCACTGCCGGCACCCGGTTCGCTGAACAGTTGCACGAGCCCCTCCTGAGTCAACTGATCCAGTCCCTTGGTCAACGCCTTACGACGCAACGTCTCCGCGACATGCACCCTGGCAAAATGCTCCGGCGAAAAACTGGGGATGCCCGCGTAGTTAAAGTCTCCCCGATCGCTAAGTGTGTCGCCGATCCGAAACGTCCCGGGATCGAACAGACCCACCACGTCGCCCGGGTAGGCCTCGTCGACCTCCTGGCGGTCTTGCGCCATCAGCAGCGTGGAGTTGGCAAGACGGATCTTCTTCTTCGACGGCACATGGGTCGTCGTCTCACCCTTCAGGAAGCGGCCGGAACAGACGCGTACGAAGGCCACGCGGTCTCGATGATCCGGGTCCATGTTTGCCTGAATCTTGAAGACGAAGCCGCTGAACGAGGGGTCCAGAGGATCCACGGGTCCAACATCCGATTCTCTCGGCTGCGGTGACGGTGCCAGGTCCAGAAAATTCTCTAGCAGTGGAAAAACACCGAAGTTCGTCAACGCGCTGCCGAAAAATACCGGCGTCAACTCGCCACGGGCAACCTTGTCTCGGTCGAACGACTCGCCGGCGCCATCGAGTAATTCCAGCTCGTCCCTCAGCGTCTCGGCCTGGGTTCCCAACGCCTCGCGGATCGCCTCGGAATCCGGAGCGCCGTCGATCTGCTGTTCCTCGACCTGGGACGTTCCGTGGTTTCCCCCTTTGAACAACGAGAGGCGCTGTTTGAGTCGATCGTAGATCCCCGAGAAGTCGCTGCCCGCACCGATCGGCCAGTTGGCGGCGGTCGAGTGAATCCCCAGCACTTCCTCGATCTCGCTCATCAGATCCAAGGGTTCATGGCCACGACGATCCCACTTGTTGATGAATGTGAAGATCGGGATGCCACGCATGCGACAGACCTGGAACAGTTTCCGCGTCTGTGGCTCGACCCCCTTGGCCGCATCGATCAACATGACGGCGCTGTCGGCGGCGGTCAGCGTCCTGTAGGTATCCTCGCTGAAGTCATGGTGACCCGGGGTATCCAGAATATTGACCCGAAGCCCATGGTGCTCGAAGGTCATGACCGAGCTGCTGACGGAGATGCCTCGCTGTTTTTCGAGTTCGAGCCAGTCACTCGTTGCATGACGCGCAGCGCGGCGGGCCCGCACCGCGCCCGCCTGACGGATGGCACCGCCGTATAGCAGAAGCTTCTCCGTCAACGTCGTCTTACCGGCGTCGGGGTGCGAGATGATGGCGAACGTCCGTCGCCGCTCGGTCTCTTTTCGAAGGATGGTGTCTGTGAGTTCCATGGCAGTAATCGGATGCGTACTATAGAGATAACATCGGAACTTGCCCAGTTCAGGCGATGGCCCGTTGCACGGTCCAGAAGAGAGCGACGGCGGCGATCATCAGGGACACCGGCACGACGATCCGGGGCCGATACCAGGGTAATCGTCGATACCGACCCACCAGCACGAACGCCACCAGGATCACCGCCAGCTGACCGAATTCGACGCCGACGTTGAACGAGATCAACGACACGAGGAAACGATCCTTCCCGAGCCCAAGTTCGCGGAGCGCGCCGGCAAACCCCAGCCCGTGGAGGAGTCCAAAGCCGAAGACCAGAGCCAGTCGCCACGATTGGACCCGATCCGTCAGGAGGTTCTCCACGGCGACGTACACGATGGACAACGCGATCAGGACCTCGACCCAGCGCGAGGGCAACGCGACGACGCCGTAGATCGACAATGCCAGCGTCATGGTGTGCGCTACCGTGAAGGCGGACACCTGCAGAAGGAGCGCTTTCCATCGGCGTCCCAGGAGGAAGAGTCCAAGAACGAAGAGGATATGGTCGAATCCGTACGGCACGATGTGCAGGAATCCCAGCCTGGCGTAACGCGACCAGGACTCGTCGGACTCCTCGACACCGCTTTCGCCGAAGACAAACGGAGCCGAGCCCTCGCCTGGCGATAGCAGTTCCTTTCGGACCCGACCGGTGGCCGCCTCGCGGATGGACAGTCGCACGGGACCAAATGCTCGTGACGCTGTAAACGTCAGGGTCTTCCCGTCGACGGGGATCTCGGTATCGAATCGCGCGACACTTCCGAAGACCGTCGGGAAGAGCGGGTCCGTCGATGGCCTGGACCACTCGGGAAACTCGATCGAGGGCATCGATTTCTCTTCATCGAAACGGATTCGCACCCGACGCAGGAGGACCCGTCGAGCGCTGTCGAGCAGTGTCTCGGCGTCGTCGCGGGCCTGGATCTCCGAGACGTTGGCTGCGTCATCGCTGTCGGGAGAGACGCCGAGAGCCAACGCATCGACATCGACTTGCATCCACGCCTTGACGTGGCCGTCGATCTCCACGACGAGATCGACCTCGGTGATCTCGAAGCGATGGGCATGGATGGTACCGATACCCGAGACGAGCAGCAGGAAAAACAGCGCGGCGTTCTTCATCCCGGTTACTTGCGTGGACGGATCTTCTGTAGCTGTTCCATGACCTCGGGAGGTAGATCAAGAAGATCGTTGAACTCACCGGCTCCACGGAGCCACTCGCCCCCGTCGAAGACCATCAGTTCGCCACAGAACCAACTGGACGCGTCGCTGACGAGAAAGCACGCCAACTCCGCGAACTCTTCGGGAGTTCCGAAACGACCGGCGGGTATCTTCCGTTTACGACCCTCGAGCATCTCCTCAGACGGCAAGAGTCGAGAGAAAGCGCCCTCCGTCGGTATCGGGCCCGGGGCGATGGCATTCAGGCGGATGTTGTACCGGGCCCACTCGACGGCCAGGGATCGGGTCATCGCGACGACTCCGGCCTTGGCGCACGCACTCGGCAGCACGAACGCCGATCCGGTTTCCGCGTAGGTCGTGGCGACGCTCAGGATCGACCCGGCCCTGCCCGTGTCAATCCAGTAGCGACCGGCGGCCCGGGTGCACAGGAAACTGCCCTTGAGCACGATATCGACCACGGCCGAAAACGCCTTGGGCGATAAGGTTTCGGAGGGACAGAGGAAGTTTCCGGCCGCGTTGTTGAGCAGGATGTCCAGGCCGCCGTGGGTTTCCACGATGTGGGCCAACGTCGCATCGATCGCTTCGGGCTCGCGAACGTCGCCGGCGTGCCGGGAGGCGATTCCGCCCTGGTCCACGATCATGGCGACGGTCTCATCCAGCGGCTTCTCCCGTCGCCCCATCACGCATACCTGAGCGCCCAGTCCGGCCATCCGCAGGGCCGTCGCCCGCCCGAGGCCGCTGCCGCCACCGGTGATCCAGGCCACCTTCCCTGCCAGCATGTCGTCTTTCAGCCATGGGGTCATTGTTTGAGGATACCCGAAGTGAGGGTGGTGTGGAGCCGCCGGGCGGTTTACTCTCTGGCCGAAGGCTTCGACCTTCCCGGAGGACTCCGATGAACGAACTGCACCACGACGACGACGGTCATCCGCTGGCGCTGATCGCCATGGGCGGTCACGCGTTCATGACGGGAAAGGAAGCCGGCACCATCGACGAGCATGTTCGGCACGCAGACCAGATCTGCGAGTACCTGATGAGCCTCGTCGAGCGGGATTTCCACATGGTCGTCACCCACGGCAACGGTCCGCAAGTCGGCAATCTCTTGTTGCAAAACGAGATGTCCCGGGGCGATGTCCCGGAGATGCCTCTCGATGTGCTGGTCGCGATGACCGAGGGGTCGCTGGGTTACGTCCTGCAGCAAAGTCTGTTGAACCAGCTGCGGAGTCGAAATCTGCGACGCTACGTCGTCACGATGGTCACCCAGGTTCGGGTGGACGCAGAGGACCCGGCGTTCGATGCTCCGACCAAGCCGATCGGCCCGTTCCTGCCCGAGTCCGACGCCCGTCGTCGCGAAGCGGAACATGGCTGGATCATCCGCGAGGATCCCCAGGGTCGTGGCTGGCGACGTCTCGTGCCGTCGCCCCAACCGCGACGGGTCATCCAGCGGGACATGATCCGCGGGGCGGCCCGGGACGGACATATCGTCGTCGCGTGCGGTGGCGGCGGCATCCCCATCGTGTCGGGCCCCGGTGAGAGCTATCACGGGATCGAGGCGGTGGTGGACAAGGATCTGACGTCGAGCGTACTCGCCACCAACATCGGCGCCGACCTGCTGATCATCCTGACCGCGGTTCCTCAGGTCTACGTGAACTTCGGAAAGCCCGACCAACGTGCACTATCGGCGATCACCCTGGCCGAGATCGAGCAGTTGATGGCCGAGGGGCATTTCCCCGCCGGCAGCATGGGACCCAAGATTCAGGCCGTGATCGATTTCCTGCGGAACGGCGGGAAACGGGCGCTTATCACCGATCCCGCCACTCTTCCGAAGGCCATCGATGGACGAGGCGGCTCTCATTTCATCGGCAAACTGTGAGGTTGATGAGCCCAGGGACGCGGTTCGCCGTATGTTCCGCTGGGATCGTGACACGTCGCGAGTTGCCGGAATGGGGAGGGTCGTAGCATTCCAACGTTGAAGGGCGATCTGCGCAGTCTGTCGCCGGAAGAGCGACAGCGTATCGAGCGCCTCTATCGCAGACGGGTGCCCCCGCGGGAGATCGTCTCTCACGAGTTGGCGCGGGAACTGTCCTCCATCAGCCGCGATCTGAAGCGGCGCCTCGGCCTGTTGGTCGATCGTTCGGGTCGCGTCGAGGCCATTGCGGTCGGGGACGCGCAGCGCATCGAGGTACCACGAAAGCCCAGCGCCCCCTCCGGGCGAATGCGGTTTTGCACCCTGCGCTTCATCAGTACACGACTCATTAATGACGACCTGAACGCCACGGAATTGGCACCCCTGGCGTTACACCGGCTGGATGCGATGGCGACCGTTACCGTACGAGAGGACGGCTTACCGGGACCCGTCCGCGTGGCCCATCTGCTGCCGGCCCCCGAGAAGACCCGAAGAGGCGGCAAGGTCGAGACTCGGGTGCTCGGCGAAGGCGGGAACGGCGACCGCAGGCAACGCGACGACGTCACCCGCGACGTGTTCGCTGATGGCGAGCGTTATCGTTTGTTTCCGCCGACCCCCGCCCGGCAACTTGACGACGACTTCCTCGAACTGATCCGTGCACTCGAGGTCGAGTTCGAACGCCTTCGCGATCGAACCAAGGTCGCAGGGCGTGATGGTCGAGCCATCCTGGTTCACGTCACCACCGGTAGTCGAGCCCAGGCGAAGCGATCGATGGACGAGCTCGAAGAGCTTACGCTCTCCAGCGATCTCGAGGTGGCCGAGAAGATTGTCCAGCGTCGACAGGCGTTCGATCCGAAAACACTGATGGGTTCCGGCAAGCTCCAGGATCTGATCATCCACGCGCTTCGTCTGCAGATCGATTTCGTGATCGTCGATCAGAACCTGACCCCGGCGCAGGCCCGCGCGATCGCGGAGGCGACCGACATCAAGGTGTTGGATCGCTCGCAGTTGATTCTCGATCTTTTCTCCCGTCGCGCGCGTACACGGGAAGGAAAGATCCAGGTCGAACTGGCACAACTGAAGTACCTGCTCCCTCGCCTCATGACCCGCGGGGACAACGGTCTGTCGCGTCTAGAGGGCGGAGTGGGCGGTCGCGGCCCTGGTGAGCAAAAACTCGAGATCGATCGACGTCGCGTGCGGGACAGGATCCGTGCGCTCGAGCGGATGCTGCAGGCCGAGCGGAAACGACGCGAACAACGACGGGCACGACGTCGCAATCGTGACGTTCCGGTCGTATCCGTCGTCGGCTACACCAACGCGGGCAAGAGCACATTGCTCAACTTGTTGACCCAGAGCGAGGTCATGGTCGAGCAACGGATGTTCGCAACTCTCGATCCCACGAGTCGACGTCTTCGGCTACCCCGGGAGCGCGAGATCGTGATCAACGACACCGTGGGATTCATCCGAGATCTCCCGAAGGATCTCCTGGCGGCGTTCCGAGCGACGCTCGAGGAGATCGAGGACTCGGACCTGATTGTGCATCTGGTCGACGCGTCGCACGAGGGGTATTCTCAGCAGATCGACGCCGTCCGTCGAATCCTCGGCGAACTGAAGTATGACGAGATCCCGGAGCTTCTGGTCTACAACAAGATCGATCGGATATCCGTCGACGACAGGACCGAACTTCTGGCCGGCAACGATGCGGTGGGAATCTCTGCGCTCAAGCGTTGGGGAATGGACGAGCTCCTGGCGCGTGTCGACGATCTACTCCCCGTCAAACGACATCGGACAGCCTGACCTCGTCCAGTAGATTCAAGACCTCGCCAATGTCGGACTCGGTGTGGGCCGCGTTGATCTGAAAGCGGATCGTCTCATCGCCTTTAGGGACCACGGGGAACGTAAGCGGGACCGCCAGCACACCCCGATCGAAGAGACCCTGAACCATCTGCCGTGCGCGGTCCCCGTCACGGACCAGTACCGGTACCACCGGGTGTGGACCGGGAATCGAGTCGAGACCCAACTGGGCCACCCCTTCGCGGAACTGCGCGGTGCGGAGGGAGAGATTGGCAAGACGCTCGCGCCCCTCGTCGCCGGCGGTCAAGCGGACGGCCGTCGTGGCAGCGGCGCAGTCTGCGGCACTCAGTGGGTTGGTGTAGATGTACGTGTCGGCCTTCTGCCGAATCGTGTCGATCAGTTGTTCACTGGAGGCGACGAACCCGCCATTGACACCGAACGCCTTGCCGAACGTTCCAATGAAAACATCCGCCCGCGCACCGCAGTGCTCCTCGGTGCCGCGTCCGCTCGCACCGTAGGCTCCGATGCCGTGGGAATCATCCATCACGGTGATCACCCCTTCGGGAAATCGATCGTGGTGCTTCGCGCAGAGCTTGACGATGGCATCCAGCGGTGCGTTATCTCCACGCATGCTGAAGATCCCGTCAAAGACGACGATCACGCGACGGATCCCGTCGGGGACCTGCTCCAGGTGTCGTGCGAGATCCTCGACATCGTTGTGGGCGAAGATCGATCGACGCTCTCGTGGCACGGATGCGATCCGCATCGCACGGATAATGCAGTTGTGATTGAGTGCGTCGCCGATCCAGTAGGTGTCCCTGGTCGTCAGCGTCAGTCCCACTCCCAGCATCGTCGTGTAGGCGGAGTTGAAGATCCTTGCTGCAGGGCGACCCGCGAAGTCGGCGATCGTCTGCTCCAGCTCGATGTGGGCCGTCGTGGTGCCATCGATGAAACGCACGGCACCGGGGCCGGCACCGAATCGGTGCGAGGCCTCGTCGGCGGACGCGATCAACGCCGGATGGTTGGATAGCGAGAGGTAGCTGTTGGAGTTCATACGTAGGAACTCTCGATCGCTTCCCTGAATTCGATAGCGTGGTCCTCGCGAGTTGTTGGCCGGGACGTAGGCCTCGAGAATCCGTTCGGGGCCCTTGGCGCGACTCTCCCGTTGCAGCGCCGCCACCTCTTCCATCAACGCCGGATTCAACTTGTCCAGTCCCATGCCGCTCTCCCGGAGATCGAAAAAACCCGCAGACGTAGCTTAGCAGCCCGGCAAAAAAAAGAGGACGACCGGAAGGTCGTCCTCGATGAAATCAGGTTGTGTGTCTTCAGGTGTGAATGGAGGTCTGACGCGCAGGGCGGGGACGGTCGGGGCGCACGTGGTTGCGAATCTCTTCCGGTTCTTCCGCATCCGGGAGGACGACGGTCACCGATCGTGGGGAGCCGTCCCGGATGACGTCGACGCCGAAGCTCTCGCCCTGGCGGGATCGGAGGTGTCGGCGAAGGTCGCCGGCATCCTCGACCGACTCGCCGTCGACGGCGACGATCAGGTCGCCGACCTGTATTCCGGCGGCCTCGGCCGCACTGTCTTCGAGAACTCGACCAATCAGGACACCCGCGTTGTCACGGGCGCCAAGATGTTGACGAAGCTCGGCGGTGACCTGGACCAGCTCTACACCGAGCACCGGACGGCTACGACGAAATCCGTAAATGTGGTGGGGACTGTCATCGAGATCGAAGCTGAAGTTCATTTCGCCCAGCCGCTCGCCCAGCTGCTCCATCCGCTCCTCTAGTTCCTCCGAGTCAAACTCGAAGTTGAAATCCATGTTCTCAAACCGCTCGGCCATCTCTTCCATGCGATGACCGAACTCCTCGGCATCGAAGTGACCCATGCCGTGTCCAAACATCCGATCACTCTCGGAAAGATTGGCGTCGATTCGTTCGGTGCGTCCGTCGCGCTGGACCTCGATCTGGATCCTGTCGCCCGGCGAGGCGCCCCACACGTTGTGGGTGACGTCCATCGGCGATTCGATCGACTCACCGTTGATGTTGAGAATGATGTCGCCTTCCTTCAGGCCGGCTTCCGCCGCAGGGGAATCTGGGATCACGTGGGTGATCCGTGCGCCCTCATCGCTGCGTTCGACACCGACGCCGAGGAATGCCGGCGCTTTGTCGCCGCTCCACTCGAACACCTGCTCGTGTGGTTCGCCGTCTCCATCGGAGATCACGATGCGAGTCTTGTTGTGGAACCGATGCCGTTCGCCCGGTTCATCGTCTGCCAGCAGCGAGCCGGCACCGGTGAGGGTCAGAAGTAGGGCGAGGGCCAACAGGAGGGGGGTCGAGGTCTTCTTCATCGGCGGACTCCAGGATGGGGGTTCTTCGTTCACGTCCTCATTCCGGTACTACGGCCAGGGCCGCAGAAAAGTTGTGAACCCATTTCAGGTAGAGGAAACCGCCGCAAATCGGTCTATCTGGGTTTCCCATGGTGAGGGTCCAAGCAGGGCTTGTAACCGGTCCAATACGCGCTAGAATACTGTATTGGCCTAGTCCAATAGGCCTGAAGGCGTGGGAATGCTGGAAAGTCTCAAGATCGACTGCGAGAGCCCGGTCCCGGTCTATCGTCAGATCGCGGGAGCGATACTGGACCAGGCCGATGCCGGGGGCATGGCCGCCGGCCACCGTCTCCCGGCCACCCGAGATCTCGCCCGCAGTCTGGGCGTCAATCGCAATACGGTGGTCGCGGCCTACGACCTTCTCATCCGTGACGGTCGTGCGCGAAGCCACACGGGTCGCGGGACGTTCCTCGTCGACCCGCCCGTCGCCGAGAAGCATGACGACAACTGGTATGGCGGTTTCTCGCAGGCGGTGACCGGCGCGGCCACCGCCGGACTCCAGTCGATCTATCGGCTCGCCATCTCGACCGAGGGCATCTCGTTCGTCGGTTCTTATCCGGCGGACGAACTCATTCCGGTCCGGGCCTTCGAGCGGGCGATGCAGAAGGCACTCGGGGCTCGTGGTGTTCGGAACCTCAGTTACGGTCCCACCGCCGGCCAGCCCGAACTACGAGAAGCGATCGCAGGTCGCATGCGTCGAGACGGGTCGGACGTGGGTGCGGACGACGTGCTGGTGACCAACGGCGCGCAGCAGGCGCTGCAGCTCGTGTTCAGAACGTTTCTCGACCGTGGGGATCCGATCGCCATCGAGGAGCCGACGTACACCGGCGCACTGAGCGCGCTGGAGTCCATCGGGGCTCGTCCGTTGGGCGTTCCCGTCGACGAGCGAGGGATTCGGCCGGATCTCCTGGAAGTCGTTCTCGAGCGCCAACGCCCCAAACTGCTCTACCTGCAGCCGACGTTTCACAACCCGACGACGTGTGAGATGGACACCGAACGACGACAGCAGGTGCTGGAACTGGCTCGGCGGTACCGCTGCACGATCGTCGAGGATGACTGGGGCGGTGAACTCCGCTTCAAGGGCCAACGCCTCGCGACCCTTCACGCGATGGATGGTGGTGCGCACGTCATCTACGTCAGTACCTTTTCGAAGAACCTGATGCCTGGCCTGCGTCTCGGTTGGCTCACGGCGCCGACACCGGTGCTTCGACGACTCATCGAGCTGAAACGGGTCCAGGATTGTGGGACCAGTCCCATACTCCAGGCCGCACTCCACGCGTTTCTTGAAGAGGGTGAGCTGGAACGACACCTCGAGCAAACGCTACCGCGATACCTGGCGCGACGCGACGCCATGTTGACGGCCCTGGAACAGTCGTTCCCGGAGGGCGCGCACTGGACCCGGCCCCGGGGAGGGCTGTTCATCTGGGTGACGCTGCCGCAGGCCATTGACGGCAACGACCTGTTCGTCACCGCCCGCCAGAGAGGTGTGCTGTACAGTCGCGGTGAGCTCTTCCACAGTGACGGGTCCGGAAGACATCAACTTCGATTGACGTATTCGGCGGCCACGACCGACGAGATCGCCAGGGGTGTTGCCACACTCGGCCAGCTCGTTCGGGAGCGGTGGCCAAAAGACAACGACTCAAGAACGGACGGCGAGACCGGCAGTGTCGAAGCGGTGCCGATCTTCTAACGGAGCGAACGGAGAATGCAGCCATGAATAACAACGGCATGATCGACAAGGGAACCCTGCGTCTGAAGACAGGGTTGGCAGAGATGTTGAAGGGTGGCGTCATCATGGACGTCGTCAACGATGAGCAGGCGCGTATTGCGGAGGACGCCGGTGCGACGGCGGTCATGGCACTCGAACGCGTCCCCTCGGACATCCGCAAAGACGGTGGCGTCGCCAGAATGTCCGATCCCGCGATGATCGAGGCCATCAAGGCAACGATTTCCATTCCGGTCATGGCCAAGTGTCGGATCGGCCATTTTGCGGAGGCCCAGATCCTCGAGCAGCTCGGCATCGATTTCATCGATGAGAGTGAAGTCCTGACGCCGGCGGACGAGGCCTACCATGTCGACAAGTTTGCCTTCGAGGTGCCGTTCGTCTGCGGCTGTCGCGATCTTGGCGAGGCGTTGCGTCGTGTCGGCGAGGGCGCGGCGATGCTGCGCACGAAGGGCGAAGCCGGCACCGGTAACGTCGTCGAGGCGGTGCGTCACATGCGGTCGTTGATGACCGGCATGCGCAGACTCACCCAGCTGGACAGTGAAGAGTTGATGACCGAAGCCCGTAATCTGGGCGCGCCCTACGATCTTGTTCGCCTCGTGGCGCAGGACGGTAAGTTGCCCGTACCAAACTTTGCCGCCGGTGGCATGGCAACCCCGGCCGACGTCTCGCTGTTGATGCAGCTCGGCGCCGAGGCGGTCTTCGTCGGCTCGGGCATCTTCAAGTCCGAGTCTCCCGCAGAACGTGCGAGGGCCATGGTCCGCGCCGCAACCCATTTCCGTGACCCCAAGCAACTGGCAGAGATCTCGCGGGGACTCGGCGATGCGATGCCCGGACTCGAGATCGGCAAGTTGGCGGAGTCGGAACTCTTACAGACCCGAGGCTGGTAATGATTCGCGTCGGTATCCTGGCACTCCAGGGAGACTTCGCCGCGCACGCGGCCGTGCTGTCCAAACTTGGACGCGATGCGGTCGAAGTGCGCGGAGTGGGGTCGCTGGACGATGTCGATGCGCTGATCATTCCCGGTGGCGAATCGACAACCCTCCTGAACCTGATGCAGGATGAGCCATGGTTCGATCGTCTGCGGGATTTCCACGACCGTGGCGGTTCGATTCTGGGAACCTGTGCCGGTGCAATCGTGCTTGCGCGTGAGGTTCTGGACCCGCATCAGCCATCGCTGGGCCTGTTGCCCGTGACCATCCGTCGAAATGGGTACGGCCGCCAGGTCGATTCGTTCGAGACAGAGATCGACGTCGCGGGCGAATCGAGTCCGAAAAATGCCGTGTTCATCCGGGCTCCTCGGCTCGATAGCTGGGATGACGACGTACAGGTGTTAGCCTTGCACGCAGGAGAGCCGGTCCTGGTGGCTCACGACCGAGTGATGGCCGCCACCTTCCACCCGGAGATCACCGGGGAGACCTGGCTCCATCGCCGTTTCCTGGAGACGGCAACCGAACGAATCGAAAAACGAATAAAGAACACGGTCCGCACCAAGAACGAGACCGCCCACGGAGGAATGACATGTACATCTACCTAAACGGAAAACTGGTCCCCGACGATCAAGCCAAGGTTTCCGTATTTGATCACGGCCTGCTCTATGGCGACGGGGTGTTCGAGGGGATTCGTGTTTATGAGGGCAACATCTTTCGACTTCGCGAGCACATCGACCGCTTGTTCGAGTCCGCAAAGACGATCGGTCTTGACGTTCAGATGACTGTCGACGAGCTGGAACAAGCGACGATCGACACCGTGGTCGCCAATGACATGCGTGATGCCTACATTCGTCTGGTGATGACCCGGGGCGTTGGCGACCTCGGCATTGACCCTCGCAACTGCCCGAAACCGACGCTATTCATCATCTGCAGCACGATCTCGCTCTACCCGAAGGAGTTCTACGACAACGGAATCGCGCTCGTGACGGCCAGCACACGTCGCATTCCGCTGGAGTGTCTCGATCCACGGATCAAGTCGCTGAACTATCTCAACAACATTCTGGCCAAGATCGAAGCCGGCAAGGCTGGTGTGCCGGAGGCCGTGATGTTGAATCTATCCGGTCGTGTAGCCGAGTGCACCGCGGACAACATCTTCATCTTGCGTGACGGTCGACTGAAGACCCCGCGTCTGACTGAAGGAGCCCTTCCGGGGGTTACCCGTGGTGCCGTCCTGGAACTCGCGCAGGAAGCGGAAGTCGGAACCCACGAGACGGTTCTGGGTCTCCACGACCTGTACAACGCCGACGAATGTTTCTTGACCGGTACCGGCGCGGAGATCGTGCCGGTCATCTCGATAGACGGTCGTCAGATCGCGGACGGTAAACCGGGCACGCTGACATTCGACCTACTCGATCGATTCCGCAAGCTCCGCGTGAGAGACGGCATGAAGGTCGACTATGACCGTACCCCGACCCTGACAGGTTGAGTTCGTCGTCAGGTCTAACGAGACGCGCGCGGCGATTTCGGTTGCCCGAACAGCCAGCGCCGACCACGTTCCGCAAGCCCGAACCGTTTGGGCTCCGTGCCGGGCATGCTGAGGCCAAGCCGTGTTTCGAAAGGCTTGTGCGTGTAGGCGCGTAGGAATTTCATCAACACCTTGAACAGCTCGGGGTCGCAGAACTCTTCGTCGTGACCGATCTCCGTCAGCGCTTCGACGAAGGCATTTCGGTGATCGATATGATCCATGCAGGGCGTGTAGCTGATGATCAACGCCATCTTGTAGAAGCCCTCGCGTCCGCTGAAACGACCGCGGATGCGGACCTCGTCGCGGAGATAGGTCATCAGCTGAGTGCGTAACATCGCGGGGTCGTGACCCAACAGGGCCAGAAGGTCATCCCGCAGCATCTCCTCCCAGTATTGCCCACCGGTTCGTCGGCCGAGGGATGGGAGGTCACTGGTCAGGAGTTGGGCCAGGTCACCCTTGAGGTCTGCCATCTCGCCACGCCAGCCGTTCTGGCGGGCCACCTCGAGCGCCTCCTGATTGGCCTTCTTGCGGGCCTGGCTTCGTTCCCAGCCCGACGCTTCGTACTCCTCGCGGACCCGCTCGCGATGCCAGAGCGCAACGATCTTGGCCCACAACGTCTCGTCGTAGCGAAGTCGCTTGAGCTGACGGCCCTGTCTTGGACGGGGAACCGTGGGGTCGCGTTGTTCGGACATGTTGAAAACGTACCACGAAAGTACGTGCGCGGCAGGAGTTCACCTGTATGGGTGGGTGTCAGAGCGAACGGGCTGCCGCTTCGACCCCGTTCCTGAAAATGGCCAGACCTGCACCCTCATCCGGCAGTCGGCCCTGATCCTGCTGCGCTCGCCAGCGCGGGTGGTGGAAGGGGTAGAGGTAGGCGTCGGGATGCGGCATCAGGCCAAACAGCCGCCCCGAGGGGTCACAGAGTCCGGCGACCCCCCCCCGAGAACCGTTGGGGTTGGCCGGCCAAGATTCCGTCGGTTGGCCATTGTCATCGAGGTAGCGGGCTACCAGCTGTCCCGTCGCATCGAGACGTTCCAGAAGCTCGGGACTCTCGGCAAGAAACTTGCCCTCGCCGTGTCGTGTGGGGAGATCCATGCGGCCGAGTCCGGCGGTCCAGACACACGGGGAGTCCTCGCGGAACCCGAGGGTCACCCAGTCGTCCCGATAGCCAAGTCGGTCATTCGGGGCCAGTGTCGCTCGTGGAGTCCGATAGTCGCCGTCGAGTCCGGGAAGCAGGCCCAGTCGGACCATGGTCTGAAAGCCGTTACAGATGCCAATCGAATAGCCGCCGCCCTCGATGAACTCGAGCAGCTGGTCGTAGAGTCGCCAACGGATCTTGTTGGCGAAGACGAATCCGGCGCCGAGATGGTCCCCGAACGCGAAGCCTCCGATGAACGCCAGCACGTGAAACTCTTTCAGTCGTGGGCCACGACCGTCGAGCACATCCAGGAGATGAACTCGTTGGGGGCTGGCCCCCACCATCTGGAAGGCGGCCTCGGTCTCGGCCTCACAGTTGAGTCCGAGACCGGTCAAGATCAAGACCCGGACACGGCTGTTGTTCTCAGGCATGGGAAAGTGTCTCCTTGAACGCGTGACGGAGTGTCGCTGCGTCGACGGACAGCCACTCGCGGTCGGCGTCGCTGATACGCAGCTCACCGCCAATTACGACGTCTCCGATCGGACGACAGAGCAGGCCGGCAAACATGGATTCAAATGCCGGTGCATCCTCGGGTCGGACCGTCGCGACGAATCGACCATTGGACTCCGAAAACAAAGCGACATCGGCAGGGAGTGATTGGAGATCGGCACACGGAGACAGGTCGATATCCAGACCGAGGTCTTCCGCCGCAAGAAGCATGCGGACGAGGGTTAGGCCTAGGCCGCCTCGTCCGGGTGTCGAGATCGATTGGACGAGACCACGGGAGCACGCGTCCGCCGTCGCCTGGTACATCGGAATGGTCTCCTCCAGGCGGACCTGAGGCACTCGATTGCCGATGTAGGGGGCCGGCGCTCCGATCTCCCGGGGAACGCCATCGCGCGCACCGAGTAGACGAAGGTACTCGCTTCCACCCGTATCGCATCGTGTCGTACCCAGCAGGTAGACCCGATCGCCGACGTGTCGCGGCTCCAGCGTCAACGCATTCCGCACATCGTCAATCTGCCCGATCGCGGACACCAGCAGCGTTGCCGGCACACTGATCTTCACGCCACCCATCGTGGAGTCGTTCTTCATCGAGTCCTTGCCGGAGATCAGCGGTGTTCCGTAGGCCAGGACCGCGTCATGCAGACCCCGGCACGAACGGACCAGTTGGGCCATCTTGTATTCGCCATCGGGAGTTCCGACGGATTGCACCGGATCGGGCCAGCAGAAGTTGTCGAGGAGCGCGATCCGATCGAGCCTGGCTCCCGCGCAGATCTGTCGTCGGACCGCCTCGTCCACGACCGTCTGGGACATGGCATAGGAATCGAGATCCGAAAGGAACGGTTGGATCGACTCGCTGAGGACGAACCCGCGCAACGAGCCATGCCTTAGAAGCGAAACCGTGGCGTCGGCCGGAATGTCCCGCCCGGCACCGATGAACGGTTTGATCACGCTGAGGGCCTTGACCTCGTGATCGTAGTGTCGGGCCTTCGTCTCCCCGGAGCAGAGATTGAGGCGACCCACCATCTCTACGAGTGTCCCGGCGAGGTCCTCGTCACGACCCACGTCCGGCTCCTCGAACGTGCGTCGCTCCCAACGGGCGGTCAGTTCGAGATCCGGCGCGCCCTCATGGAGGAACTCCATGGAAAGCAGGGCAACCGTCTCGTCGCCGTAGGTTACGTGGAAGTTGCCGTCATCGGTAAACTCGCCGAGTACCGTCGCCTCCACCTGACGTCGCCGCGCCAACTCCAGCAAGGCGTCGAGGTCTTTGGGAGGTACGGCAAGCGTCATGCGTTCCTGGGCCTCGGAAACCAGGATCTCCCACGGCGCCAACCCCTGGTACTTCAGTGGCGCCCGTTCCAGGTCCAATCGAGCTCCCCCACTGGCCTCCGCCATCTCGCCGACCGACGACGACAGCCCACCGGCCCCGTTGTCGGTGATCGCACAGTAGAGACCCGCATCGCGGGCTTCGATCAGAAAGTCGAACATCATCTTCTGGGTAATGGGGTCGCCAATCTGTACCGCCTGGACCGGTGCGGTTTCATCGAGGGCGGCCGACGAGAACGTCGCACCGTGGATCCCGTCGGCGCCGATTCGTCCGCCGGTCATGACGATTAGGTCGCCGGGCCGCGCCGCCTTCTCTTCGCCGGGTTTGCCGGCGACGGTGACGGGCAGGGACCCGACGGTTCCACAGAACACGAGCGGTTTGCCGAGGTACCTTTCGTCGAAGACCTCGAAGCCGCGACTGTAGGGCACGCCACTCTGGTTGCCGCCGTCGATGACGCCTTGGTGCACCCCGTCGCGGACACGACGTGGGTGAAGCAGTCCGCCCGGAAGTTTGTCGTCATAAAACGGCGAAGCGAAACAGTATCCCCAGACGTTTGCGATGAGATCGGAGCCGATCCCCGTGCCGAACGGGTCGCGATTGACGCCGACGATCCCGGTCATCGCGCCGCCGTAGGGGTCCAACGCCGATGGGGAGTTATGTGTCTCGACCTTGTAGACCAGGTGTCGCTCATCGTCGAACGTCACCACGCCGGCGTTGTCATGAAAGACCGACACCAGCCAGGACTCTCCGGTCTGCTTGATGACCTCCCGGTCGATATTCTCCGTGGCACCGCGAATGAACTGCTTGAACAGTGAGGGGATCGTTTCCGGGGCGTGTCCCTGTTCGTGATAGGTGACCGTCGCATTGAAGATCTTGTGCTGGCAGTGCTCGCTCCACGTCTGCGCGAGGCACTCCAGTTCGACATCGGTCGGCGACGCCACGAGACCCGCCGCCTGACGACGGGGATCGGCCGCGGCTGCGACGAAGTGATCGCGGATGGTCGTCATCTCCCGAATAGTCAACGCAAGAAGACCCTCGCGACTGATCCGTTCGAGCTCGGCGGCGTCTCCGCCAAGATCGACACAGCGTACGGGAGGGCGTCCGTCACTCGTGACCCGAGGCACTTCGAGATCCGGTTTCAGTTCGAGCCACGCGCGGTGGTCCAGGATCTCGATCGTCTGAATCACGGGGTTGGCAAGCAGCTCCTCAGCGATTCGACGGGCCTGTTCTCCGTCGACGCCATGGAGTCGATAGAGTTGGCTGGTATAGACCGTGGCGTCATCGCCGAGCGCTCGTCCCAGAGTGTCCTCGATGGCGACCCGCGCACTCTTTCCCACCGGGTCCGTCACGCCGGGCTTGTAACCGACACAGACGATCTGATCCGCGGTGTCGGTCTCTAGACGATTCAGTGCTCCGCGCTGGGAGACGGGATCGACCAATTCTCGAAGGACTCGCCGGGCGTCGTCTCCCGAAAGATCCGCGTCGATCCGATAGACATCGCAGGTTTCGATCCGCTCCACGGGAATGTTGAGAAAGGACCGAACGCGGTGGGCTGCCTTGGCTCCTCGGGGATCCTGCAGCCCGGCGTGAGTTCCGATTTCCAACCGAGTAACCATGGCGACCTCGTCTGCGGGAAGGGATTCGCGACTATCTTTCCCCGAATTCTGATATAAATCAAAGTGATTTAACCAATATGAGCCATAGAGAACATCTATATCTAGGAATGCTTCACGCGTTCGTCTCCGTCGCACGTCACGGTAGTGTCACCGCCGCCGCGGAAACGCTCGGTCGCACCCAACCCAGCGTCAGCTCGAGGATCGACGGGCTGGAGCGTCGCTGGAACACCCGGCTCTTCCGGCGAGTCGCGCGGGGGATGGAGTTGACCCCCGAGGGGGCCCGTCTGCTGCCGACGGCCGAGACCGTTCTGGCGGGACTGGACGAACTCGGTCGACTCGCGGGAGTGGTAGACGAGGGCCGATCGGTCTTGCGGGTCGGAGCGGGGGACGCGCTGGGTCGAGAGTTACTCCCCGCGGCCTTGGCGCGGCTCGGTCGCGGAGGCATCGAGACCGAGCTTCATCTCCGGGAGGGGCCGGGGCCGGTCCTACTGAAGGCACTACGTGATGGCGAGATCGATCTGGCACTTGTCGTCGACGAGCCCGTCGACGGACAGGGCCCTCGGCTGCGGGGAATCCGCAAGGACCGGTTGCTTCAGACTCCGGTCGTCTTGTTGCAACCGGCGCCGCCCCGTGGAACGACCGTACGGCGTCTCACGTTACGATCGGTGAGTCAATCGCGGGTGGTGTCACTCCAGCCGGGTTCCGCGTTTCGTCGTCATCTCGAGCGTGAATTCGCCGCCGCCGGACTGGCGTTCCGTCCCACCATCGAAGTGGGAAACCTCTCGCTTGTTCGTCGGTTCGTTGCCGCCGGTCTTGGTGTGGCGCCGGTTCCCCGTGTCGCCTTCGACGCCCGTCGCGAGCCTCCGGGATGTCGCGTCACGCCTGTCTCCAGTATCGGCGATGTCGCGTATTCGGCAGCGGTTCGGGACGGTGCGCCTCTACCGGCCACGGTCGACCGTCTCCTCGAGGAACTGGGCCGAAGCCGGTCGAGTTGACCCTCCGCGGTGCGCGTGCAGCAATAGCTAAGGATCGCACGCACCACGGCCGGCCTACAAACGTAGAAGAGTTACGTAAGGTCTCTGCAGGCGGGCGGTACGCAGGTGATGCCCCTCTTTGCGTACCGCCCCATTTTTTTGTTTCAAGATCCCGTCCGTGGCCGCGGCACGAATACAGCATTCGGCGCGGAGTGATCGTCGCGCAGAGACCCAACTCCCGGCTCAGCAATGAACGGTTCAGCGGATCTTGGTGCCGTGGTTTGTCGCGGCATCGTCGGGTGGACGCTTCGCCCCAACTGAGTCCACCCGATCGAGTCGATAGATCTCAAGGATGGAGAGCGGCGTAACGGACCGGTTCCGTCGCGATTCGTTTCGCGAGATCGATCGCAGAAGCGTTGACGAGGCAGCCCATGGGGACACCGGGAGGATCTCCCGGTGTCCCCATCTTCCGATCGGAGTTCGCCTATACTCCGTCGATACGGATTCCCCCGGGAGGAGAAGGGCATGTGGAACGGCTTGGTGCGCGCGGGCGGTGGGTTGTTGGCACTCTTGTTGGTCGTTGGCGTCGTCGAGGCTCGCGGCAAGAAGGAACCGGCTCCTCCGACACTCCAGGCGACGCAGTGGCTGACGCTCGGTCCCGTCGGTCACGCCCATGCCGTCTTCGACGAGGCGCCGAAGGTCGCCGACCTTCTCGACGCAACGCACTTACCCGATCCGTTCCTGGAACCCAGCGCGGGACTGAAGGCGATCGGGCCCCTGGCCTGGAGCGAGGTTTCCGGCGTCAAGGACGGCCGGGTATCGTTCGAACGCCCCGCCGCGGAAGATCTCTCGCAGGTCGGCTGGGCGGCGACCTACGTGACGACGCCGGCATTCGCCAAGGTAGAGATCGAACTAACGGGCGCCCATCCCCGGCGATTGTGGCTCGACGGCAAGCCGCTGGTTTCCGGCGGCGGCGACAGCGCAGACGACGAGATCAAGAAGGAAGTGGAGTTGGATCCAGGCACCCACACGATCCTGGTGAAGACCGTGTTCGATCCCGAGCGCAAGAAAGACTGGACCGTCGGCGTGACCCTTCACGGTGATCAGCCGTCGTTGGCGGGAGCAGGCTTCTCCGCCAACCCCCAGCGTGCGGTGGAATTCCGAGACGTGACCGACGCGCCGACGATCAGCTCGCTTGCGCTGTCACCCGACGGTACGCGCTATGTCCGGAACGTCAGCCGCATCCGGCCGGGGACCCACGATCGCGAGTCCTGGATCGAAATCCGTGCGCTCTCTCCGGATCGAACGGTCATGAGTTGGCGGGGAATGAGCGGCGCCAGCCAGGTCAGCTGGAGCCCGGATGGCAGCCGCATTGCCTATCTTGCCTCGACGCCGGGAAAAGACGCCGGCAAGACCCTCTTCGTCTACGAATTGGATTCCGGTAGCGTTCGTGCCCTCCTTGAAGGTGTCAAGGAGCTTCAGAGCTATCGCTGGTCACCGACCGGCACCGGGATCGTCTTCACCACCCAGGTGAAGGCAGAGAAGGACAAGCGGGGCGTCAAGCTTCTCGAAGGACTGATGGACCGCCAGGCGACCTATCGCAACAAGAGTTATCTCCACTGGGTCGACGTGACGAGCGGCGTGCAGCGCAGGCTGACGGCCGGAGATGAAACGACGTCCCTGCAGGATATTTCCGCCGACGGCAAGCGGTTGTTGTTCAGCCGTCTTTTCGAAGATCTCGAGGAAATTCCGTTTTCCCGCAACGAGCTCTGGGAGCTTGAACTGTCCAGCGGTAAGGCGACAAAACTCCGTGAGATTGGTTGGCTGAACGGTGTCTCCTACGCACCCGTCGGCGACAAGCTGTTGATCGGAGCTCGCGCCGACGAATTCGAGGGTCGGGGCGTGAACGTTGAAGAGGGTCAGATTGCCAACAGCTACGACGGGCAGCTCTTCATCTGGGATCGTGGAACAGACGAGGTCGATCCGATCACCCTTATTTTCGATCCGGCAGTTCAAAACGCGGTCTGGAGTCGACACGATGGGCGGATCTATCTGACCGGCACGGATCGCGATCTTGTCGAGTTGTACCGGTACGATCCTGCTGACGGTAGCTACAGCGAGTTCGACACCGGCGTCGAGGCGATGGAGTCGTTCACCCTCGCCGAGTCCGCATCGGTTGCCCTCGTCAGGGGAACCTCCGTCTGGACACCGCAGCAGCTCCGGCGACTCGATCTCGAAGACGGCACACTCACCCCGTTGCACCACCCCAACGAGACGTGGTTTCACGCTCTGAATCCAGGGACGGTGAAACCGTTCCGTTTCGAAACAACGGGCGGCAAGGCAATCGACGGACGTGTCTATTACCCGCCAAACTTCGACGCCGCGAAAAAGTACCCGACCATCGTCTACTACTACGGCGGGACCGTTCCCGTGTCGCGCGCATTCGGTGGTCGTTACCCGAAGGAGTGGTGGGCTTCTCAGGGCTATCTCGTGTTCGTCCCTCAACCCTCCGGGGCGACCGGCTATGGACAATCGTTCTCCGCCGAGCATGTCAACAACTGGGGGATTACGACCGCCGATCAAATCATCGAGGGCACGCAAAAATTCCTGGCCGCCCACCCATCCGCCGACCCCAAGCGTGTCGGATGCATCGGGGCATCGTACGGCGGCTTCATGACCATGTTGTTGACGACCAAGACCGATCTATTTGCCGCCGCGGTCGCCCATGCCGGGATCTCATCGATCTCATCCTACTGGGGTGAGGGGAACTGGGGCTATAGCTACAGCGGCGCGGCCACGGCCGGTTCCTACCCCTGGAATCGATCGGATATCTACGTCGACCAGAGTCCACTGTTCCGCGCCGACAAGCACCAGGTGCCACTGCTCCTCACCCATGGTCGTTCCGACACCAACGTACCGGTCGGTGAGAGCGATCAGTTCTTTATCGCGCTACGTTTGCTCGGAAAACAGGTCGAGTACCTACAGGTGGAAGGCGAGGATCATTGGATCCTCGATCACGCCAAGCGCACGGTCTGGTCTCGCAGCATCGTGGCGTGGTTCGATCGTTGGCTGAAGGAAGACGATCGCTGGTGGAACGCGCTCTATTCGGAGCGTGACTAGTCCTCAGCTCCGAGTTTTGCGGTCGTGGCACGACGCTGCCGGTCCAGATTGCGTAGTCGACGCTGCGCCATATCGTAGGTCGACGCACTCAATGGCGTTGCACGCTCGGGAGCGGGCACCTTTCCGTAAGAGGTCCGCGCACTATCCATCAGGCCATAGCTCTCGGCGATGCGCCCCACGATGTACCAATCGGAAGCGGACGGGGCCTCATCGGGCTGGGTCTCCAGGAGTCGCAGGAGGACATCACGAGCCTCGGCTGGGCGACCGGTCTCGACGTAGAGCGTGGCCAACGTATGCAGCGAGTTGGGATCGCTGAAGTTATCCAGCATCGCGGAACGTTGCGCCCAACGCAGGCTATTGTCGGTGATCGTGCCGTCCATGATGTGGTACCAGGCGATGTTGTTGTAGATGTCTGCGTTTGCCTGGCCCGTCCGGATACTCGACTCCAGTAGGTCCAGTGCCGTCTGTCGATCGCCACTGTTGCGGGCGATGTCTGAGGCCAATTCGATGACGTCGGTGTCGTCCGGATGACGGTCCAACCAACGCTCCGTCGCTCGCTGCGCGGCCTCCCAGTCGGACGCCTGATACAGGCCACGGGTCCAGAGAAGGAGCGCTTGCTGGGAGTCCGGGTAGGCCCGATAGAGATTACCCGCGTGACGCGTCCAGCGAACCGTATCGTCGGCCCCCGCGGCGAGACTGGCGATCGCCAGATCGATGTCGAGACGCTGCGTGTCTTGTCGACTGCCCCACGCACGATCGAGAATTGCGAACGCGCGCGGCGCGAACGCCGCGTCGCCCATCAGAAGAGCTGCCGCAACACGCATCCTCTCGGGTCGATGCGAGCCGCTGCGACTCCAGAATCGTTGGTAGAGACCGCCACCGAGAGGGTCGCGCGGATCGGCCCGCTCCGGCTCTTCGAGGCACCATGTCAGCCAGCGGGCGGCGGTTTCCAGCCGATCGCTGTCGATCAGTCGTTCGATGTAATAGCCGACGACCGTCGGTCGCCCGAATTCGACAAGTCGATATCGTTTGCCATCGTGTGCAACGAACGCCTGGAACTCGGCGGGTGCCTGCTCGGGAAGCACGAGTCGGAACCTCAACTTGAACCCATCGTCGCGGTCGCCCTCGCGGAGGATCTCGCCGTTGGATAGCGCGATATCGAGCGTCACGTCGCTCGGGGCCGAGGCACTCCCCAGTCCGCTGCGAAGCGCCTCGATCGTCTCGAAGAACCCACCAGCGTCGGTGCGCTCGTCGAGTCGCTCACGGATGACCGGGTGGAGATGCTCCATGGCGTCGCGTCCACCCCGATCGGAGGCCAGCACGTCGACGAGGAACCCACGCAACAGCCCCTCCGGCGTGGCCGGGTTGGTGTCCAACTCTTCGTGACGCACGGAGCGTCGCAACATAGCCACCCTGGGGAGGAGCGACACGGACTGCGTCTCACCTCGTGCGCCGGCGGCGAGGAGGTCGCCGGCAAGCCGATAGCGTCGCACCAGCGGCAAGAGTTCCGACGCGGACACGAGAAGCTGACGATAGTGTTCGGCCGACGACGTTCGACGCGCCGCTATCCGAATCGCCTCCTCGGATCCCTGCAGCGCCGCGATCGAGATGATGTGATGAACCGTCTCGGGTCGTGGACCTCTAGCGCCCTCGGTGAGATCACGCAGCTCTTCGAACTGCTCCGACTGCATGAGCGCAACACGGAGGTTGTTCTTGAGACTGAGCGACTCGAGGGCCGGCCCCAGAGTCCGGTACTCTTCGATGGCCTGTTCCAGATCGGCACCACGCCCGTATCGAACGCCTTCGAGGTTATGCTCCAGAAGGATCGCCAATTCGCCACGCGTCTCCACGTCTTCCGGGTTCAGAGAGAGCGAGCGTCGAAGGGCGCGCTCGGCACCATCTCGATCGAAGCCCGCATGAAACTTCCGTCCCAATGCGTCGTGGGCCAGCACCAGCCCGAGGGTCTTGTGGACCTCCGGCGAATCCGCGGCCATCCGACTTGCGATTCGTGCGTGCCGCCGCGCCTCATCGCCAAGACCTGCCGTCAACAAAGCACGGGCGATCCGGGTGTGATGGATCGGTTCGTCGGGGTCGTCACGAAGCAGCTCGCGAAACGTCTGCAGAGCGGGACCGACATCGCCATGGGCGAGTTGTCGTTCGCCGATCTGTTCGAAGACGATCTTTGCGGCCTCCTCTTCGCCATAGTTGAGGTAAGCCGTACGGAACTGCTCGACTTCATCTGCCGTGTAGACCCTTGCGCCCGTGTCGAGCTCGAAGGAAGCGTGGACGACCCCGCCCTCATCACGACGGTAGGTTTCCGTCAGCATCAGAGGGCCAAACGGTCGTTTCAGATCGTCCGGTAGATCCAGTGCGTCGTACCCCGGCGGGGCCTGGATCCGATAACTCCACTGTTTCGTGTGGGGACGCGAGAAGACGAAGTCATGTTTCCGGGGGGTGTCATCTCCGGTAGGGAAGAGGGCCGGAGGCAATTCGTCAAATAGCGGTCCCGTCGGAATCGTAACGGTTGCCCGCGTCGTGCGTGTGCGAACCCAGGATGCCTTCAGAGCCTCCAGTCGCAGGCTGAGTTGCTTGTCCAGTCGGTCCGTATCGGGCAGGATCAACTCGCCGAGCGTCTCGGCCGAATAGGCCGCCTGCACATATCGATTGAAGTGCTCGACCAGCCGTTCGCGCTGGACCTCCGAGAAGAATCCCCGATACTCGCCGTCGAAGCTGCCGAACCACTCCGTGGTCTCCACAACCGTCCCCGGGCCGTTGGGCGAGATAGTGACGTCCCGTGTCTCGATGATCCGATTGTCTCTGGAGCCAAGGTTCGGCGTCATCAGCAGCGTGTGAGAGATCCCGGACGCCACCAACGCCAGTCGACCCTGATCCGGCAGTGGAACCTCGCCGGCACGGGAGAAGGGATCCGTAGGGTCGATCCAGAGCGGTTCGTCGCCGGGCACGTAGACGATCGCATGATTGAAATCCCCGATTCCCGGCAACGCGGGGTCGATGTCGGGCCCCGGCCCTGTCAAGAGCAACGCCAAGTGGGCCGCGATGCCATGACCACGCAGCCGAGAGACCAGCAACGCAGACTTGTCCTTGCAGTCGCCGAACTGCCGCGCCAGGGTCTCCTCCGGTGTGGAGGGGATCAGCGCACGTTCACCGAACTCGACGCCGGTATAGCGAACCTGTGAATGAACCCATGCGAGACTCTCGTCGATCACTGCGCGACGGTTGACGGAAGTCAGGTCGGCCGTCGCCTCGACGAGTTTCGACGAGTCACCGAGCTGGCGGTCCACGATCGCGTCGTAACTTGTTGCGATGGTGTTCCACGACTCGCCGGTCGAAAACCCGACATACGGCCGCACGGCGATCTCGGCGGGGGAGAAGAGTTCGGCATCTTTCCAGGCGTCGATCCCGTCGATCTCCACGATCTTACGGGTCGATCGGTCAGCGGTCTCCGTCGTGACACGGGCATGATCGAGTCCGCGAATCACATGATGCAGCGGCGCGTCGATCGGAGCCTCGACGACGATCCGACTGAAATGAACGGGGGCGCTGATCGCGACCGCGGTTCGGCGAACGGTGCCCGCGGCGTAGTACGGGAGCTTGTCACGGACGATGTGATGTTCCTCGACGATCGAACCGACATCGACGGCAGGTAGGGGTCCGGCGAGGGTTCGCGTGTCGTCGTAGATCTGACTCGTCGACTCTGCGCGTGTGAACTCGCCGACGTTTGCCTGGTCGAGCCATCGTTCCTCGCCACTTGTCGAGATAACCCGAGCTTGAATGTCTGGTCGATCCTGATGCCACGGATGCCACGTCTGAGAGACGCGGGACCACGCGTCCACATGAGTCGCGGCCTGCACTCGATAGATCAAGCGATAGTCGAGTTCCGACCGACCTTCTTCATCCAACCGATACGTCAGTCCACGGTAGAGCACCTGGACGCCGGCGTCGGCATCCCCGACGATCGTCGAGGCCCAGTGACGTAACGCTTCGGCCTCGACACTGTTGGGCGGAAGGTCCCAGGGAGGGGTCGCATCCCCCTCATGGGGTTGCGCAATTGCGACGGTGCTCCAGAGGGCAACCAGCCCCATAGCCAGAGCTAGAGTAATCCACCGCTGCTGTCGTGAAAGTCCCCGCATCAAGAGAAAGCTACGCACGGAACGCCGCGATTCCCTCAGCAAGTTGAGGGAGCTATCTCTGTTGTCGGGGTATTCGGGGCGTCCACGAAAAAGCCCGCCGCGATGTGCGGCGGGCTTCGCTGTCTGAGACTGGCGCGGAAGTTAGTTGGCCACCATCGTCCCACCAGACCAGGTCAGCATGTTGTCGTTGAGCGCAGGACACACGCCGTTGGCCGTCGCACAAGTTCTTACTTCTCGATCGGCAGCGGTGCCGAAGGTAAACACGTTTCCGCCAGTCGCCGCGTCAGCGTTAAACGTCAGAGTGATCAGCAGATCCGTCGCCGCAGGCGAGACGCCCGCCACCATTCCCTGACGGGTCGCGTTGACGAGCACGGTGCCCGGAGTCGATTCGACCGCATTGAAGTTGACGGTCGCGCCGCCGACGTCGATGAATGACCCGGCTGCGCTAGACCCCGCCAGTGAGGCCGTCGCCCCATTAAACGTCACACGAAATGCCGCCCCGAAGAAGTCGGGAATCCCGGTCACGTTGACGAGGATCGAAAAAGTCGAACCGTTGGAAGGACCCGATGTCATGTTGATCGTCATGGCTCCGGGTGTGGGGTTACCACCGGCGAACGCGGCGACCAGTCCAGGCGGGATAACGGCACCGCCACCACCGCCGCCGCCGCCGCAGGCGGTCGTAAGGGTCAGTAAGATCCCCAACACAATCAAGGCGCCAAAACCATTCTTTCTAAAACGCATCATCACCTCAGTTGGGGCAGGTGTCGCCGAATTGCGCGGCGACAAAGGCCAGGTCGGTGCCGTCAATCGTGTCGTTTCCGTCTTGATCGGCCGTCGGGATGAACCGAACGCCACCAAGACTTGAACCGAACGAGACCGAGACCTGCAATACGTCAATACCGTCGACAATGTTGTCGCCGTTCGGGTCTGCAAGCGAAGTGGCCGCGTTCGCCGTCGTTCCGGTATGACCCAGGTTGGCGAGCGCGCCATTGGGCGCGGGTTCCGAACCCACACCGATCGCCGGATCCGCTGCGTCGATCGTCGGCGAGCAGGCCATCGGCACCTGGGTGATGGGATCCAGCAACGAATCCAGGGAGATATTGCCCTGCAGGTTCGTGCGGTCGTTGAACCAACCCTCGTAGTTGGCGTTCCCACTCCCGAATACGTTGTTGTACGTGAAACCGGAATTGTCGATGTTGGCGGTACTGCCCATCGCTCCACCGGGCGCCGGGCCACCCACGCCGAAGCCGGTGTTTCCATCGATGATGTTGTTGTTCATCTCCAGAACCGCCAGACCCTCCTCGGGTCCACCCGCGTTGTCGAAGCCGGTCAGAAGTTCGATTTCGACCCCGCCCGATGTGACGGTGTCCGCCACGTTGTCGGAGATCGTGTTGAAATCCTGGCGGATCGTCGCGGTCGCTTCACCGAAGGCCACGAAGAAATTGAACAGACCGCCACCGGCACCGACGAACCCCGGCTGCGTGGCCGTGTTGCCGGCCACAAGGTTGCCGATGAAGTCGATGGTTGCGGTTGCCGGTCGAACGATGCCGTCGGCCACCGGGAGACTCTCGTCATCCGCCTCCGCCGAGGCGAACAGGCTGGCACCGCCACCGATCACGTTCGCCGTGTTGCCGATGATGCGGTTGTCGCCGATCGCAAGTCGCATGGATGGCGCGTTGGAGCGGATCGACTGGAACGTTGCCAGGACCCCGCCGCCACCGGCGTTGGAACCGGCCGCGTCGTTGCCGCTGACGGTGTTGCCTATCGCCTCGATGTCGACGTTGGCCACCGCCATCAGATCCTGGGCGTAGAGGAACAGGTCGAGACCGCCACCATCTGCCTCGGCACTGTTGCCGGTGATGTTGTTGTCATTGACGGCCACGTTGTGATCCGCCGAATCCAGCGAGTCGATCCGCGCCGAGATTCCCGCGCCTTCCGTCCCGAAGTTGCCGGCAACGTTGTTGTTGGAGACCGTAAAGTTCTCGCCGTAGTAACCGAAGGTCGTGACAAAGATGCCACCTCCGGCACCGTCGGTGGCACCGAGTCCGGCGGTGTTGCCGCTGATCAAGTTTCCGGTGACGGTGACGGCCGTGGCCAGATCCGTCGTCGTGTTGGTGAACGCGTAGATGCCGCCGCCGTCCAGAGTGGCGGTGTTATCCGTCACAGTGTTGTTGTCGATGATGACGGTTGGCGCACCACCAACACAACCCAGCGAGCCGCTGATGAACGGTTCGGATTGAGCCCGTACGAAGATGCCGCCACCACGACCGCTTAACTCCTCACCGGCCTGGACGGCGACCGAGTTGTTGACGACGGTGTTATCGATGATCTGTGTCAGCGTATCCCCGTAGTAACAAGTCGCCGGGTTGGCGTAGATGCCAGCGCCGGCTGTGGAAGTGTTACCGGTGATCATGTTGTTGGTGATCGTGACGGTACCGATTGTAAAGATGCCGCCGGCACCGCCGCCCGTGATCGTGAAGCCCTCAACGCGAGAGTTGAACCCGCCGATGTTGACCACCGAGAACGGAAAGAAGCACTGAGCCGTCCCATCGATGATGGTCGTCGTGTTGTCCTGGTTGACGAACCAGTCCTCAGCTTCCAGGTTGATGGAACGCTGGGTGATGACCGAGGCGAAGATGCACTCGATGTAGGTGCCGGGCATGACGCGGATGGTGTCGTTGTCGAGGGCATCGTCGTAGGCGGCCTGAATCGTCAGGTAGGGCAGGCCGAGCGTGCCGTCGGCCGTCATGTCGTCGCCCGTCGTCGCGACGTAGAGCGTCGCCGCCGTCGTCGGCAGCGACGCCAGGGCCGCAAGCGCCAGGGCAGGCAGCAAATATCGTGCAAGGGTTTTCAAAACGTATCCTCCCCGTGAGCCTGTACACGAACACAACCGGCGACACCCGTAGTGCCGGTGATTCCCCTAAGTCGTTGTTTTCCAGATAGTTGCGACTGGGGTTGCGCTCGTCTTGCCTGTGCACGGTGCCAGACTCAAAGGGTATACAAAGCATCTCACCGGCTGTCAACCTGAGGCCCGTCGCCGTTTGCGGGAGATCGATCCGCAGAAAGCGGTGTTTTCAAAGGGTCCAGACGTAAGTAGGGCCGATCTAATCCAAGATCGGCCCCCCCCTCCTCCTGGTTCTTCGATCGCTAGAATCTGAAGAACACGCCGAATTTATACCCCGAAAAGGTCACCGAGTCACGCTCGCGAAGCGTCGTCGAAAGACCCGTCGGGTTTCGGAGAAGGTCCGCCGTCAGGCCGTCCCAGCGGGATTGCTCCCAACCCAGTGAAAGCTCGAGCTGGCTGCCGAGAGTCGACCAGACCAGATTGACATCGAAATCGCGGATCTCGCCGGAGCGGCTGTCGTCGAACGCCACGGCGGCGGCACCCAGAACCCCGGCCTGTCCCCGGGGGGCGGTCGCGGAGTTGGCGGTGATCTCGCCGTCCAGAAAGCTGACCCCCAGACTGCCGGTCACCGCCACCGATCCGGTCAGATCGTAGCGACCGCCGACGCCTGCACGGACGCCGACTCCCTCACCCTGCATCGTCTTTCCAACATCGAACAGATTGCTGGCGGAGGTGTCTCCGTAGACGCCCAGGTAGCTCTCCTCGAAATTGGCGTAGCGCAGGCCAAGCGACCACTCCATCGTCAGCCGCTCGCCAACCTCGTTGCCCTTGGCCCAGGTCAGGTCGGCAAGGGTTCCCTCGATCTGCGTGTTGACGGCGTAAAACCCGGGGTTTCCCGACGAGATCGGCGTTCCGCCGCTGGTCGCAGGAGGCGCGATGGTGAAATGGAGCATGTCGCCGCCACTGCCGAGACCGGTGGCGCCGGTGTCGGTCTCGTAGCCCCAGACCGACGCCTCGATGCGGCTCCCGTTGTCGAACCGGTAGCCGAATGCGGCACCGCCGGCGAACTCGTCATCCCAGATGGGAATGACCTGACTGTGCACGCCGGAGTCGACCACCGATCCGAGCACCTGATCGGTGTTCCGCGGATTGAAGAGGCCGCCCTCGGCCCGGACGTAGAATCCGGACTCGGCGCCACCTCCGTAGGCGGAATAGCCTCGATAACTGTACTTGCCTGCCTCGACGGGTCCGGCCGCCAGAAAGAGCGAGCCGATTACGATGCCGAGACCGTATTGAACCAACCTAGATCTCATCGGAATCCTCCCCCCGGCCCGCCGGGGATGCTGCTGGAGTATACGTACGATCCGCCGGGCTGCGCCCTAGAAGCGGAAGCTCTCGCGGAATGTCCCGAACTCGCGACGCAGGGCGTCGGCGACCTCGCCGAGCGTCGCGTACGCCTCGACCGCCGACAGAATCGCCGGCATCAGGTTATCCGTCCCGCCCGCACAGCGCACCACTTCCGCAAGCGCCGTCCGAACCGCCTCATCATCCCGTTGGCTTCGCAGGGCCGCGAGCCGCTGGATTCGATCCTTTTCCAGGGCGGGGTCGATCCGCAGGACCGGCGGCCGAAGGTCGTCATCGGTCCGGAAGCGGTTCACTCCCACGACGACGGCGTCTTCCGATTCGACCTGTTTCTGCCAGCGAAAGGCCGCTTCGTGGATCTCTCGTTGCTGGTACCCGCGTTCGATCGCGGCGACGGCTCCCCCGAACTCGTCGATCTTCGCGATGTACTCACGGGCCTGATCTTCGAGCTGGTCGGTCAACGACTCGACGAAGTACGAGCCCGCAAGGGGATCGATCGTGTCGCAGACACCGGTCTCGTAGGCGATCACCTGCTGGGTTCGCAGGGCGAGGAGCGCGGCGTGTTCCGTGGGAAGCCCCAGCGCCTCGTCCATCGAATTGGTGTGTAGCGACTGGGTGCCGCCGAGCACCGCGGAGAGTGCCTGAGTCGCGGTTCGTACGACGTTGACGTCCGGTTGTTGCGCGGTGAGTGTCGACCCCGCAGTCTGCGTGTGAAATCGAAGACGACAGAGATCGTCCCGCTGGACGCCGAAACGCTCGCGACAGAGGGTCGACCAGAGTCGTCGCGCCGCCCGGAACTTGCAGATCTCCTCGAAGAAGTTCGAGTGACCATTAAAGAAGAAGGACAGCCGCCCGCCAAACTCCTCAAACTTCATCCCCCGTTCCAACGCCGCATCGCAGTAGGCGATCGCGTTGGCAAGCGTGAAAGCGATCTCCTGCGCTGCCGTCGAACCGGCCTCGCGCATGTGGTAGCCGGAGATGGAGATCGTGTTCCAGCGCGGAACCTCTGCATGACACCAGGCGAGCATGTCGCTCGTGATCCGCAGCGACGCCTTCGGTGGATAGATGTAGGTCCCGCGGGCGATGTATTCCTTCAGGAGATCGTTCTGGACCGTACCGGAAAGTCGATCGATCGCGACGCCCTGCTTTCGAGCGACCGCGACGTACAACGCCAGCAGGGTCGCCGCGGTGGAGTTGATCGTCATCGACGTGGAGACGCGCTCGAGCGGAATACCGTCGAGGAGCTGCTCCATATCGGCCAACGAGGAGATCGCTACGCCGACCTTGCCCACTTCTCCCACGGCCATCGGGCTGTCCGAGTCATAGCCAAGTTGTGTCGGCAGATCGAACGCCGCGGAGAGCCCGGTCTGACCCTGCTCGAGGAGATAGCGGAACCGGCGGTTGGTCTCTTCGGCCGTGCCGAAGCCCGAGTACTGGCGCATGGTCCAGAACCGACCGCGATACATCGTCGGCTGGACGCCACGGGTGAAGGGAAACCCGCCGGGATAGCCAAGGTCGGCCGCACGCCGTTCCGCGTCCTGCGGCGGGTCGTCGGCTGTATAGAGCCGCTGGACGTCGACGCCAGAGCTCGTCTCGAATCTGTCGCGCCGTTCGGGCCGCCGCTCCAACGTCTTGCGGACGGCCGCTTCCCACTCCGCCCGGCGCGACTTGTCGTCGTTGGGCATCCGTGTTTCACCTATTTGACGTTGAATCAAGGGACGATAGCACAGGCTGCTAGAATGACTCGATGATCTGGACACCGGTCGAGCGGACAAAAAATAGCGTCCGCATGATCGATCAACGCAAACTTCCGTTGGTCGAAACCTGGCTGGAACTCAAGTCGCCGCAAGCCGTGATCGACGCCATCCGCGACATGGTCGTGCGGGGCGCCCCTGCCATCGGTATCTCGGCGGCGTTTGGTTTGACCCTCGCCGCAGAATCGTTGAAAGGTCAGGATCCCGCTTCGTTCAAGACCGGTTTCTACGACGCCTGCGATCGGATGGCGGAGGCGCGGCCGACGGCCGTCAACCTTCGCTGGGCGGTCGAGCGGATGCGGGCAACGCTGGACGACGCGTTACGACGGGATCTGGAGCCAGCCGCCGTCATCGAGACGCTGACCGCGGAGGCGGATGCGATCCACGCCGAGGATCTTCAATCCTGTCAGGAGATCGGTCGACACGGCGCGACGCTCGTTCCCGGTGTGGCGACGATCCTCACGCACTGCAACGCCGGTGGACTTGCGACGGCCGGTTACGGAACGGCGCTCGGTGTGGTCCGCGGTGCGGTCGGAGCCGGCAAACGGGTTCACGTTCTTGCGGATGAGACCCGCCCGTTCCTGCAAGGTGCCCGACTGACCGCCTGGGAGCTGATGAAGGACAACATCGAGACGACGCTCATCACGGATAACTCTGCGGGCAGCCTGATGCAACGCGGCGAAGTCGATCTCGTCGTCGTCGGGTCCGATCGGATCGCCGCCAACGGTGATGTTGCCAACAAGATCGGGACGTACACCGTCGCCGTCCTGGCGAAGGAACACGACATCCCGTTCTACGTCGCGGCACCGATCTCCACGATCGATTACGACTGTCCGCATGGGGACCGGATTCCGATCGAGGAACGAGACCCGGCGGAGGTTACGCACTTGTTCGGGACGCGCATCGCGCCCGAGGGCGTTGGTGTGCGCAACCTTGCCTTCGACGTGACTCCGGCGCGACTCGTCACGGCGATCGTCACAGAGCGAGGCATCGCGCGCCCGCCGTATACCGAGTCGTTACGAGCCCTCATCGACCCGGATCGCTGACGATGACAACCATCCTCGCGATCGAATCATCCTGCGACGAGACGGCGGCGGCGGTGGTCCGTGATCGTGACGAGGTCCTCTCGAACGTGATCGCGTCCCAGATCGATATCCACCGGGAGTACGGCGGTGTCGTGCCGGAACTGGCTGCACGTCACCACATCGAGGCCATCGACTTCGTTCTTCGGCAGGCACTTCTGCAGGCCGATACCCGCCTCGAAGAGATCGACGCGATCGCCGTGACCCAGGGGCCCGGGTTGATCGGCTCGCTGCTTGTCGGCGTGATGACGGCCAAGGCCATCGCATGGCAGCGTCAGCTTCCCCTCATCGCGGTCAACCATCTGGAGGGGCACGTCCGATCGGTTTTCATCGACCACCCCGCGACGCCGTTTCCGAATCTGTCGTTGATCGTCTCCGGTGGCCACACCGCGCTCTATCTCTGTCCGGGAGAGGGAGACTATCGTCTGCTGGCTCGTACGCGGGACGATGCCGTGGGTGAGGCGTTCGACAAGGTCTCCAAGCTCCTGGGTCTGGGCTATCCCGGCGGGCCGGTCATCGAGCGGATCGCGAGGGACGGCAACAGTTCGCGTCACGACTTCCCCCATGCACAGATGAAGGACGGTTCCCTCGACTTCTCCTACAGCGGACTGAAGACGGCCGTCCGCAGAGAGGCCCAGCGCCTGGGCCTGGACCAAGAGTCCGCCACGGGCGGGGAGGTCTCCGATGACGTGAGGGACATCGCCGCGTCATTCCAGCGTGCCGCGATTCGCGTACTCGTGCGTCGCACGGTCAAGGCCTGCAAACGAGAAGGCGTCGACACCGTCGCCGTCAGCGGTGGCGTCTCGTGTAACAAGAAGCTGCGTGAGTCGTTCGCCGGCGCGGCCGCTCGTGAAGGGCTGCAGGTCGTCTTTCCGGCGCCGCAGTACACCACCGACAATGCGGCGATGATCGGCGCCGCGGCGTTCCTGCATTACGAACGTGGCGAGTTCGCCCCGTTGTCGATTAATGCGGACCCGTCGATGAAGCTGTAGCGATTCGGCCTAGATCGCCATGATGTTGTAGCCGCCGTCGACATACATGATCTCGCCGGTGATTCCCGATCCCATATCGCTGCACAGGAACAGGCCGGCGTCACCGACCTCTCTCGGCTCGATGTTGCGTCCGAGAGGGGCCTTCTCCCGATGCTGCTTCGCCATCGACGAGAACCCGGAGATCCCGCGCGCCGATAGCGTCGCGACCGGTCCTGAGGAGATCGCGTTGACGCGGATGTTCTTGGGTCCCAGTTCGTAAGCAAGCTGTCGGACCGAGTGTTCGAGCGCGGCCTTCGCACTTCCCATCACGTTGTAATTGGGAACCACTCGTTGGCTTGCGAGATAGCTCAGTGCCAGCACCGATCCGCCGTCTTCCTGCATCAGCGGGAACGCCCGATTGGTGAGGTTGACGAAGGAGTAGGCGCTGATCTCCAGCGCGACACGCCAACCCTGGAGCGACGTGGTGCGGAAGGCGCCTTCGAGTTCCTCCCGCCGCGCGAACGCGACCGAGTGAACGAGGATACTGAGTTTGCCGAACTCCTTCTCGACTCGCGTGAAGACGCCTTCAACTTGCTCGTCGCTGGTGACGTCGCACGCCATGACCGGGGCGTTGGGGTATTTCTCCGCGAGCCCCAGCACGTTTTTTTGTAGGCGCTCACCCTGGTAGGTAAAGGCAAGCTTGCAGCCGGCCTCGCCCAGCGCATCCGCGATCGCCCAGGCCAGGGATCGCTGGTTGGCCACACCCAACACCAGCGCTGTCTTGTTCGAGAGATCGATCTGACGCATGAAGTCCTCCGGCGCTGACGCTATACCTGTCTTACACGGACTGTCAATCGCCCATCGTCCTCGGGGTAGAATGCTCGGCGGGAGACCCATGGACTCGATCCTCTCTGTCCGCAACCTGTCGGTCGAATACGTGTCGCGGGACGGCGTCGTGCCGGCGGTCGATTCGGTCTCTTTCGATCTGGTGCCCGGCGAAACCTACGCACTTGTCGGGGAGTCGGGCTGTGGTAAGTCGGCGACCGCGCTGTCGATGTTGCGTCTGGTCGAGCCCGGCCGGATCGTCGGTGGCGAGATCCTGTTTCAGGGCCGGGACCTGATGCAGATGACACCGCGCGAGCTCCGCTCGATCCGCGGTCGTCACATCGGCATGGTTTTTCAGGAGTCGGCGGCGGCCCTGAACCCCGTCATGCGGATCGGGGCGCAGGTCGCCGAGGCGATCCGCATCCACGAGAAGCTGCCTCGCAAGGAGGCTCACGCACGGGCCGTTGAGTTGCTGCGACGGGTGGCGCTGCCCGAGCCTGAGCGGCAGGCTCGAGCCTACCCCCATGAGTTGTCGGGTGGGATGAAGCAGCGGGTCATGCTGGCCATCGCGCTCTCGTGTAACCCCGCTCTGTTGATCGCCGACGAACCGACGACGGCATTGGACGTCACGATTCAGGCCCAGATCCTCGAGTTGCTGCGTCGTCTGCGTGATGAACTGTCGCTGACCATCCTGCTGATCACTCATGACCTCGGTGTCGTGGCCGAGAACGCAGATCGCGTCGGCGTGATGTACGCAGGACGGATCGTCGAGCAGTCAGGGGTTGAAGACCTCTTCACGTCACCGGCCCATCCCTACACCCGGGGCCTGCTCCGGTCGACGCCGGGCTACGGAGACGAGAACCCCGGTCGTCGTCTCACGACTCTCGACGGCAGCGTGCCGGATCCGATCCACCCCCCTTCGGGCTGTCGATTTCACCCCCGCTGCGCCGAGCGGTTGGAGCCGTGTGATCGGCAGGCTCCCGGTTGGAGTGAGGTCGCGTCGAGTCACGGCGTGCGCTGCTGGTTACACGAATCGGAGTCGTCGTGACGGAACCCCTCGTACGCGCCAGCGGGCTGACCCGCAGCTTCTCCCGGCGGACCCACTGGTGGGGTGCCAGCGCACGGGATGTGCGTGCCGTCCGAGGCGTGGATCTCGAGATCCATCCCGGCGAGACGGTGGGTCTGGTCGGGGAGTCGGGCTCCGGCAAGTCGACGCTGGGTCGGATGTTGATCCGTCTTCTGGATAGGGACGCGGGCGAACTGTGGTTCGACGGCGTCGACCTTGGCGCCATGGAGGGAGAGTCGCTCCGCAAGATGCGGCGCCAGTTCCAGATCGTCTTCCAGGACCCCTACGGATCGCTGAACCCTCGGATGCGAATCGGAACCGCCATCGGTGAACCTCTGACCGTCCATGGCCTGGTGGCCAACCGGCGGGAGCGCGACCGCAAGGTGGCAGAACTGCTCAAGCAGGTCGGGCTGGAACCCACCGCCGCCGTCCGTTACCCCCACGAGTTCTCCGGTGGCCAGCGGCAGCGGATCGGCATCGCCCGGGCGATCGCCTGCTCACCTCGCTTTATCGTCGCCGACGAACCGGTCTCGGCCCTCGACCCACCGGTGCAGGCCCAGATCATCAATTTGATGCTGGATCTCCAGGAGGCCCTGGGTCTTGCCTATCTGTTCATCGCCCACGACCTTCGATTGGTCCAGCGAATCTGTGACCGTGTGGCCGTGATGTATCTGGGTCGAATCGTCGAGATGGCCCCGACCCGCCAGCTGTTCGCGGCTCCTCGGCACCCGTATACCCGCGCCCTGCTGGCGTCGACCCCCTCGCTACGGCCGGGAGACCCCGCTGGGGCGGCGGTGACCGGAGAACCGCCCTCGGTGACGGCGCCGCCGGTCGGGTGTTCGTTTCTGGACAGATGCCCTTTGGCCATCGACCGCTGTCGGACCGACGACCCAGGGTTGCTGGAAGTCGCGGAGGGTCATAGAGTGGCCTGCCACGTGGTTCCCGACTCTGATGGGTGAAACCATCTCCAGACTACCTGCGTAGTACAAGCGTACCCGCTCGATGCGGGAGGCACGACGCCGGAGGAATAGTTGTGATTCGAAGAACGCCCGGACTCCTGTGGGCCGTCGCCGCCCTATTGGCCATCACGTCCCTTCATGCCCAGAGTGGCGAGACCGAGGAGGGCGTCACCCTGACCCTCTCGCAGTGCCTCAAGACGGCACTGGAAAACAACCTCGATCTGGTCTCATCTCGTAAGGATCCCGAGATCGCGGAGCAGAGCGTCGTCGGTCAGCAGTCGTTCTTCGATCCGAATCTCTCGATCAGTGCGTCGTTGCAGGAGACAGAACAGCAGCCCACCGACCCGACCCAGCCTTCGTCTCGCGAGACGACGTCGATGAATGCCTCGCTGGCGCAAGAGCTGCCGTTCGGTGCCGATTACTCCGCGACGTTCTTCACGAACCAGGACGACGCGCCGGGCTTCAACTTCTTCAACCCGTTCTACACCTCGGGTCTCGACCTCCGCTTCAACGTTCCGTTGTTGCGTGGACTCGGCAAGACCGCGACCACCGAGCGACTGGTGCTGTCCCGCAAGGACCAGCAGATGAGCGAGCAGGAGTTGTTGCGCCAGGCGATGCAGACCATCGAAACGGTCGAGGGCGCGTACTGGGACGTGGCCGCCGCCCGTCGAGCGAAGACGGTGGCGCAGCAGTCCCTCCGTCGCGCAAACGATCTTCTCGAACTGAACCGCAAGAAGGTCGAGGTCGGCACGCTGGCACCGATTGAGATCACCCAGGCCGAGGCCGGTGTGGCGTCGGAGGTCGAGCAGTCGATCATCGCCGAGACCAATCTCGGCAACGCCGAAGACGAGCTACGTCGCCTGATGGCGGTTCCCACCGACGACGCCATGTGGGATAAGCCGCTCCTGGCATCCGACCGACCGAACACGACCAAGGTCGATGTGGACGTGGAAGCGGTCCTGGCCACCGCCCTCTCCCGACGACCGGAGATGATCAACGCCCGAGTCTCACTGGACAAGGACCTCCTCAGCGAGAAGTCCGCACGCAACGCGACCAAGAGCGATCTCACGTTCAACGCCCGGGTGACCCCCACCGGCGACAGCCTGGAGATCCCCGGTGGCATGGCACCGCCCGTCAACGGCGATCTGGGCGATTCGATCGGCGAGATCCCCGATTTCAACAATTACACCTGGAGCGCGGGCTTCACCTACAACATCCCGATCCGCAATCGCAGCGCCAGGAGCGCCTATCGCACCTCGACCCTCAACCGAGAGAAATCCGAGCTTGCGGTCAGCAATCAGGAACAGACCATCCGGGTCGAGGTCCGACGTGCCGTGCGAGAGGTCACGTCGGGGATCCGGCGATTCGAGGCGTCCACCGCCAACGTCGAGTTGCAGCGGAAGAAACTGGAGGCCGAGGAGAAGAAGTTCGAGAACGGCATGAGCACCTCGTTCGAGGTCTTGACGTTCCAGAACGACCTGGCCGACGCCGAACTGTCGCAGATTCGGGCCGCCGTCGACTACCAGAAGGCGCTCGCAGCCCTCGAGCGGGTGCAGGGCACGATGCTGGAGGCCCGCGGTCTGTCGCTGAACTAGCGTCGGTCCCGACGACGCAATGGATGCACTCATCGAGTTTCGCGATGTCCGCCGGGTCTATCGCATGGGCGATGAGGAAGTGCATGCCCTCGACGGGGTTAGCCTCAAGATAGAGCGCGGCGACTACGTCGCGGTGATGGGGCCCTCGGGGTCGGGCAAGTCGACCCTGATGAACGTCGTGGGCTGTCTCGATGTGCCGACGAGCGGCTCCTACCGGCTTAACGACCGCGAGATCTCGGAGCTGGACGACGATCAGCTGGCGGCGATCCGCAACCGCGAGATCGGCTTCATCTTTCAGACTTTCAATCTCCTGGCCCGGACCGACGCCGTCCAGAACGTCGAATTACCGCTGGTCTACGCGGGAATCCCCAGGAAAGAGCGTCGAGAACGGGCGATCGAGGCCCTCCAGAACGTCGGCCTCGGCGATAGGACCGGGCATCGCCCCAACGAGTTGTCCGGGGGGCAGCGGCAACGGGTCGCCGTCGCCAGGGCGCTGGTCAACAAGCCTTCTTTACTGTTGGCCGACGAACCGACGGGAAATCTGGACTCCAGGACCGGCGCCGACATCATGGCCCTCTTCGACGAACTCCACGAGGCGGGGCACACCATCGTCCTGGTGACTCATGAGGAGGCGTTGGCAGACCGAGCGGCACGGGTCTTGCGGCTGAAGGACGGCTTGCTGGTTTCAGACCGCACACGGCCGGCCGTTTCCTTGACACCCTAGAAACGCTGGCATAACATCCATCGTGCCGCGAATGACCTGTTTGCCTGTAAATCCATGACTGGAAAGGGTTTGCAAACACGGCGATAGGTTGGTATACACGGCACGGGGCGAAAATTAACGGACGACCCGACGACGGTGATCCCGTCGGTGGGCGGCACTCGGAGGGCAGGCAGTGCTCCTAGGAAACATCGTAGGCGATCTTTTCAAGTACTACACCGATGGCGGCAACGTCATGCATGCGATCTCGATCCTGTCGCTCGCGTCGGTGGCAACGATCATTTATAAGTTGATCGCCTTTCGGCGCGTGAAGATCAACGTCAACAACTTCATCGCGCAGGTGCGGTCGTCGCTCTTGAAGGGCAACGTCAAGGGCGCCATCCAGGCTTGCGAGGAACAACGCAGCCCCGTCGCGTCCATCGTGAAGTCGGGACTGCTGAAGTACGGCATGCCCCGGGTGCAGATGGAGAAGGCGATGGAGAACGCCGCCATCCACGAGATCGCCTATCTCGAGAAGTTCCACACGGTATTGGCGACCATCGCCAACATCGCGCCGCTGCTGGGCTTCCTCGGAACGGTTGTCGGCATGGTGTTGTCGTTCGAGGTCATCGCCAAGGCCGGTCTCAACAACCCCGGCGAGGTGGCCAAGGGTATCTCCCAGGCGCTGCTAACCACCGCCTACGGCCTGATTGTCGCGTTCGTGACGCAGCCGTTCTACAATTACTTCACATCCAAGGTTTCGGCCTATACCCGTCAAATCGAGACGGCGGCCAACATCATGTTCGAGACCCTGGACGAGTTGGAACGTAGGGACTCCTAGATCCGATGAAGCTTCGATCCTCAAAGAAAGCCGATGCCATCATCCCGACGGGTTCGATGGCGGACATTGCCTTTCTGCTGATCATCTTCTTCATGGTGACGACGGTTCACGAGGTCGATCGTACAAGCGTCAACCTCCCGTCGGCCAAGATCCGCGAAGAGGCCGAGAAGGGCGCAGCCATCGTCGTCCTGCACAAGGCCGTCGAAGAAGACGGCAGTTTCGAGTGGTTGTACAAGTTTTCCGACGGCGAGCAGATGAGTCAGGTCGTCGCCGGTCCCAGCCAGATCTACCTCGAGGCGTCCCGATTGACCGCCCGAGACGAGACGAAGCAGTTCATCCTCAAGGCCGATGGTGAGACTCGTTTCGAGATGGTGGACGAGCTCCTGCAGGCGATGCGGGAGGGGGGCGTCGAAAACGTCCTCCTGCTGACCGCCCAGCGAGGGGACGATTCCGGGGGAGAGATACCCCAATGATGAAGAAACTGGTTTCCAAGCCGCCCGAGTCGGAGATCCCCACTTCGTCGATGGCGGATATCGCCTTCCTGCTGATCATCTTCTTCATGGTGACGGCGGTGTTCTCGGCGACCAAGGGGTTGGACTTCAAGCTCCCCTCGGACGACAAGAATCAAGAGACGTCCACGGAAGAGGCGGTCTTCATCAAGGTCGCCGCCGACGGCAGCCTGACGGTGGACTGTCAGCCCATGGAGCTGAAAGGCATCTTGCCCTACCTCGAGCCCAAGTTGACCCGCGACGCTCAGAAGCCGGTCATCCTCTATACCGACTCCGACGCGCCTTACTCGGCCATGGTGGCGGTCTACGATGTCCTCGGAACGCCCGAGCTGGTGCAGGACATCAACGACCCGGTGCCGAATCCCTGGCTCGGTTGGAAGGTCAAGAACATCTCTGTCCCGACCCAGAAGGAAGTCGCCGAGTACATCGAGCTGTTCGGCTTCAACCCCTTCGAGAGTCACTGTGAGTAGGCAGGGGAGGTAGGACCGATGGCTGACGAAACCCAACGCCACGGAATGACCATCGACGAGAAGGTCGCCGCCGAGGATGCCCTTTTCCGTGCGATGTCTCACGAAGGCGAGGGCAAACTTCTCTACATCTGTTTGGCCGGCGCCATCCTGCTTCATGTGGCGGTCTTCTTCATCCAGTTCCCCGAGATGAGCAAGACCCTCAAGCCGACCCAGAAGAAGCGGATTATCGTCAAGAAGTACGTTCCCCCGCCGCCGAAGGTCGAGAAGAAAGAGATCATCCAGAAGAAGCTGACCCGCAAGGTGCCGATTCCCGATCCGACACCGGACGAGCCGGAACCGATCCGTGAGCCCGAGCCGGAGATTCTGGACGACCCGATCCCGCCGGATGTGGATGTCCTCATCGGCGTGCCGGAACCGCCGCCGCCGTCAGGCCCACTGCTGGCCGGTGTCGGAGATGTTTCCAACCCGATTCTGATCCAGGAGTCCAAGGTCACACCCGACTATCCGGAGATCGCCCGGACGGCGCGGATGGAAGGCACCGTCATCATGCAGGCGATCATCTTCAGGGATGGCACCGTCGGTGAGGTGGAGGTGCTTCGAGTCACCCAGCCGGGTGTCGGCTTCGAGGAGAATGCCATCAACGCCGTTCGCCAGTGGCGTTACGAGCCGGCGAAGCAGAATGGCAAGCCGGTCGAGGTGTTCTTCACGATCAAGGTCGACTTCACGATCCACTAGATCGGGGGACCCTGTCCTCTCCGGGGGACATTTCAGGGTGGATCCGATCCGAGAAAACTGCCCAGAATCGGAAAATATGCCGTTTGTTGGGGTTTTTTGCGTCGGGGTACGGTCCTTGCATTAGAGATAGGGGTGCAGACCGAATCCGTGCAGATTAGACTGGGGTTCAGGAACCCCGTGCCGAAAGGAGTCCTCACCATGAACATCCGAACACGACTCGCGATCCTTACCGCGCTTTCGATGCTGTTGACCGTCGGCCTCGTTTCTGCCGATTGGGAACAGGCGATGAGCGATTACAAGGCCGGTCGGTTCGGTGAGTCCGCTGCCGCGTTTCAGGCGCTGGTCGACGACTCTCCCAACTACGATTTCGGCTACTACATGTTGGGCCAGTCCTTCGTCAAGTTGAAGAAGAACTCCGACGCCGAGTCCAACTTCCAGAAGGCGATCGAGCTGAACGGTGAAAAGTTCGAGTACCACTACGGACTCGCCACGGCCTACTTCAATCGCAAGCAATACGCCAAGACCGTCTCTGCGCTGAAGAGCGCGGAGAGTCTCGCGTCGGCACCGAACCTTCAACTGCTTCTTTACAAGCTCCGTGGTTTTTCCAATTCGGGCATGAAGCACTGGTCCGAGGCCATCGACGACCTCGAGAAGGCCAGGGCCATCAAGTCCAGCCCGGCGGTCCTCGATCGTCTGGGTTCGGCGTACTACGAGCTGGGACATATCGACAAGGCGTTGCCGGTCCTCCAGTCGGCGGTCTCCGCCAACCCCAGCAGTCCCGCGTTGATGCTGCGATTGACCAATGCGTTGATCGATACCGCCGCAGAGACCCGCGACGAGTCGGGCAAGATCTCGACCTACGGCAAGGCTCTGGACGCCGCCAAGCGCTACAAGGCCCTGAAGCCCGACGACGCCGACAGCCACAATCTGGTCGGGCGCTCGGCGCTGGGGAACAAGCAGTACGCGGTCGCGGAGAATGCCTTCAAGGAGGTTCTCAGCCGCAAGAAGGACCATTGCTACGCCATGGTCAACCTCGGCAAGGTCTACACCGCCCAGAAGTCCTGGAAGGAGGCCGAGAGCATCCTTCGAGACGCCGCGACCTGTGCTCCCCGTCTGCCCGTGATCTACGAGACCCTGGGTTTCGCGCTGCAGAAGCAGAAGCGGCTGGATGAGGCGATCACGACCTATGAGAAGGCGATGGCCATCCATCCGTCGTCGGGGACTCAGAGCCTGATTGACACCTGTAAGAAGAACATCGCCATCGAGCAAGAGAACAAGGGCATGGACGCCGCGGAGCGGGAAGCCGCCGAAGCCAAGCGCATTGCCGACGAAGAGTTCGCGGAAGCTGAGCGGAAGCGAAAAGAGTGGGAGAAGAAGCGGGAGCAGAACTGATCCTGCCGGCTCATTCGCTCAAATCACGATCCAGGAAGGGGAGGCCGTCAGGCCTCCCCTTTTTCGTGAGTCGAGAGACGGCCCCGCGCAACGTAACGCTCTCAGAATAAAGGAGTTAACCATCCAGCGGGTCCGTTGACACCCGGAAAGCCGCTGTGTTAGATTTCCAACCCCTGACTCCTTGATAAAAACCCGGCGAAAACGGGAGCGGCGTGGGGCCCTCTGGAATGGCTGAAACACGGTTGTCACTACTGATGATGGTCGTCACCGCCGCTGCGATGGGCGGTGGCATGCTCGTCATTTCTCACCTGCTGGGTCGCGTCAAGGGAACACGACTCGATCTCACACCGTACGAGTGCGGCATGAAGCCGTACGAACGGATGGATGGTCACCGCTACTCGATTCACTTCTATCTCGTGGCGATGTTGTTCATCCTGTTCGACATCGAGGCCGCGTTCCTCTGGCCGTGGGCGGCGACGTTCCGTGCGTTCGCAGACAACAAGATGTTTGCTCTCGGCGAGATGGGCGTGTTTCTTGGCATCCTGGTCGTCGGGTTTGTCTATGTCTGGCAGCGCGGCGCGCTGGAGTGGGACTGACGTGGCAGACGGCAAGCGCGCGATTGACGCCATGATCCAACGATTCGGCGACCGCGTTCGGCACGGCGGCGAACACCAGGGACAACACTGGTGCACCTTAGACGCCGAGAATCTCCTGGAGATTGCCGCGTGGCTTCGTGACGAACCCGAGATGGACTATCGCTATCTCGTCGATGTCACCGGCGCCCACTTCCCCGATGAGACGCCGCCGATGGAGATGATCTATCACCTCTACAGCCACAAGCACGACGACTATCTGCGCATCAAGCTTCGGACCGGTGACGAAGGGCCGGTGCCGTCGTTGTCCTCCGTGTGGAAGTCCGCCGACTGGAACGAGCGGGAGACCTACGACATGTTCGGGATTCGATTCGACGGTCACCCGGACCTGAGACGGATCCTGATGCCCGACGATTACACCGAATATCCGTTGCGGAAGGAGCTGCCCCTCTTCAGGGGCTAGGCGCACCTGTGGAAAACACGATTCAGCGATCTGCCGACAACCCCGATGTGGTCACCATCAACATGGGGCCGTCCCATCCGGCAACCCATGGCGTGTTGCAGCTGGTGTTGCAGCTCGAGGGTGAACGGGTCGTCAAGTGTGTTCCCCACCTTGGCTACCTCCACCGCGGTATGGAGAAGATCGCCGAGAATCGCACCTACCTGCAGTTCATTCCCTATACCGATCGGATGGACTACCTGGCGCCGTTGGCGTCCAACGTCGGCTTCGCGCTGGCCGTTGAGGAGTTGATCGGCGTGACGGTCCCCGAACGCTGTCAGGTGATCCGTGTGATCTGCTGCGAGTTGGCGCGGATCGGCGCCCACCTGTTGTGGCTCGGCACGCACGCGTTGGATCTGGGCGCGGCGACGGTTTTCTTCCACACCTTCAAGGACCGCGAGTGGCACTACGATCTGGTGGAGGATCTCACCGGCGCACGGCTGACGACCTCCTTCACCCGGATCGGCGGGCTCATGCACGACGTCACGGATCCGTGGCTCGGTCGGATGCGAGAGTTTGTCGACGCCTTCCCCGGCAGGGTCGACGCCTTCGAGTCGCTATTGACCAACAACACGATCTGGTTGCAGAGAACCCAGGGTGTCGGCGCGATCAACACGGAAGACGCCATCGACTATGGCATGACCGGGCCGTCCTTGCGGGCGACCGGCCTCGAGCAGGATCTTCGCAAGAGCCGCCCCTACTCCGGCTACGAGAACTACGAGTTCGACATCCCCTGCGGCACCGAGGGCGACATCTACGATCGCTATCTGGTGCGGATCGAGGAGATGCGACAGTCGGTACGGATCCTCGATCAGGCGTTGAAGAACCTGCCCGATGGCCCGATCAACATCGACGACCCCAAGATCGTCCTCCCGGAAAAGAAACGCGTGCTGACCAGCATGGAGGAACTGATCCATCAGTTCATCCTGGTCACCGAAGGCGTCGGTTGCCCGGCCGGCGAGGTCTACCACTCGACCGAGGCGCCGAAGGGCGAACTGGGCTTCTACATCGTCTCGACCGGCGAGGCGTCGCCCTACCGACTGCGGATCCGTTCTCCCAGCTTCAACAACATTGCCACCCTGCCCCATCTGGTCGAAGGCGGCCTGGTGGCGGATGTCATCGCAAACATCGCAAGCCTCGATCCCGTCATGGGCGAGGTTGACCGCTGAATCGTAGAGAGAGTTCCATGTTCGGTGCCGAGTTCGAAAGTAAGGTTGACGGAATCGTCAAACGCTACCCGGAGAAGAAGGCGGCCATGCTGCCGGTCCTCTGGGAGGTACAGAAGAGCAAGGGCTGGATCGATTCCGACTCCGAGGCGTGGGTCGCCGAGCGGCTCGGGACGACGCCCGCGCATGTCCACGGCTGCGTCACGTTCTACACGATGTACAAGCAGAAGCCGTCGGGCAGGCACCACATCCAGGTGTGCACGACGCTCTCCTGCATGTTGCGGGGCAGCGATGAGCTGGTCGAACATCTGAAGGGCAAGCTCGGGATCCAGGAGGGTGAAGTTACCGCAGACGGTAAGTTCTCGCTGGTCCGCGTCGAGTGTCTCGGCTCGTGCGGCACGGCGCCGATGTTTCAGCTCAACGACGACTATCACGAGGACCTGACCCTCGATCAGGTCGACCGACTCCTCGAAAAACTGGACTGAGCGGGCCTACACCATGACCGAAAAAATCCTCACCCGAAACATCCACAAGGAAAACTCGACGTCGATCGACGTCTACGAGTCCGGTGGCGGCTATCAGGCGCTGCGCAAGATGTTCAGGGAGATGTCCCCGGACCAGTTGATCGACGAGGTCAAGAAGTCCGGTCTTCGGGGGCGTGGCGGCGCGGGCTTCCCGACGGGACTGAAGTGGTCTTTCATGCCGAAGGAAAAGACCCAGCCCCACTACCTGCTGATGAATGCCGACGAATCCGAGCCGGGAACCTTCAAGGACCGTCTGTTGATGGAGAAGGATCCGCATCTCGTTGTCGAGGCCTGCATGACTTCGGGGTATTCGATGAAGGCCGACGCGGTCTACATCTATATCCGCGGCGAATTCGTCGAGGCCACGCTCACGCTGGAGAAGGCGGTGCGAGAGGCCTACGCCAAGGGCTACTGCG
>JAOTYK010000025.1 GCA_029861955.1 Acidobacteriota bacterium | reverse complement strand
CGAAGGCTGTCGACGCGGCTGCGGCGTGGACCGCGGCTGGGACGAAGGCTGTCGTCGCGGTTGCGGCGTGGACCGCGGCTGAGACGAAGGCTGTCGACGCGGCTGCGGCGTGGACCGCGGCTGGGACGAAGGCTGTCGACGCGGCTGCGGCGTGGACCGCGGCTGGGACGAAGGCTGTCGTCGCGGTGTCGTCGGGCGGGCCGAGCGTGATCGTGACGATGCAGAGGAGTCGCTGCCGCGATTGTTCTCGACGGCAGGTCGACGAGAAGGTCTGCGTTCGGCGGTCGATCCGGCGGACGACGATCGTCCGCGGTCGGCGGATTCATCGGTCCGATCCCGGGTCGTTCGCGGTCGGCTCATGCGGTCGTAGATCGTACGCATCCGCGAATCGTCACCGGTCTCCACCCGAGGCTTTCGCTCCGGTCTCGCAGATGACGGTCGGTTGTCTCCGCCGGGACGGGTCAGTGTTCTTGCATGGGCCCCGCGTGTTGTCGGAGTCCGGTCACCCGAGAATCGATCGCCGCGCTGCAGATCGCCACGCGAGATTTGATCCCTGACGATCCGATCGGTATCCCGCACCGAATCACGGGTAGGTCGATTCCGAACGACGGGGTTGATCCGATTTCGATCGTCCCCACGGACTCGCAGCACCGCTTCTCGTCGAGCCGACTCGGAGTTGGCCAGACGACCCGGCGCGACCCGCGGCGGGCGTGTCGAAACAGCGGATCCGCGGAGCTCGTCTCGGATCGAGTGGACCGGCACCGCGTACCGATCAGAGTATCGGTGTCGGAAGTGTCCATAGCGGACGAAGGTCCACGCATACGGATCGTAATAGCCGTAGTAGATCGGGCCTGCATAGCAGGGCTGGTTCCAGTAGTTCAGCGCGGTCCAGCCGACGTGGACGTTACCCCAGGACCAGGCGACCCAGGCTCCGCCGAAGACTCGGCCGGGGCACCAGCTCCAGCCGAACCCACTGACCCAGTTCCACCGCCCGTAACGGTAGGGCGCCCAGCCCCACGGCTCGGAGGAGACCCAGAAGTAGCCACCGGGGCCATAGTCCCAGCGACCGAGACGGTAGGGACGCCAGCCTGCCGGCACATCGTGCGGCGACCAGACCCAGCCGTAGTCGGCCGTGTGACGCCAACCGCCCTGAGACGAGAGTTCGCGGTAGTACGGGCGGACCTCGTCGGGCAAGCTGTCGTACGCGCCGTCGCCGCTGTTACCGGCGTAGCGGTCGCGTGATTGGTAGAAGTCATCGCGCTCGTCGACCCAACGGTCGAACGAGTCGCTGACAAACGTATTGAACGGTTCGGGCCTTGTCGGGCGTGACGCGTGGCGAACCGTGCTGCGTGTGCCAGCACGAACGATGACTGCGCCATCGGTTCCGACGAGTTCGGCGACCCCGCGCCGGGAGGTCACATCGGTCACACCATTCGCGTTAACCTCGATGCGCAGATCACCGGCATCCAGGACGTAGATCGATGCTGTCGGGGTGTCGATGCGGAACTCCTCTCCGTCGCCGTCGAAATCGGTGAGGGTCAGGATGCGTATCGCGCCTGTGGAGAGTTGAAGGATCGTGTTGTCCTGGATCTCCGCGTAAGGAGACGGCATCGAAAGGAAGGTCAACTCGGAGCCACGGTCAAACCGGACCAACGAACCGTCGCCCAGCTCGACCTCTCCGCGCTGGTCGTGACCCGTGAGCAGCGTGTCACCGGGGTAGATCGGCGTATTGGGACCGACGTCCGATCCCGAATCGCCGTTATCCGTGAGGACGGAGCGACGGACGGTCAGGCCGTTATCTGCGAACTGGATACGCCCGTAGGCACCATCGGCGTAACCGGCGTCGTCGCCCTTCTTGTCGTCGTATCGGTAGGTGTCGTTGCCGCTCTGAGCGGCCAGTGGCGCGAGGGAGGCGATCGCCAGGAACAACCCGATGCTGCTCCACCGAAGGGTCCGCCAGCGATTGGGGGTTTGTTTTGTGCTGTTCATCGTTCTCTCCTTGCGCCGTCGAATTCTCTCTGCCGCACAGTCGGGTCACCGGTGTGAATTGCATCAAACGTGCCAGCTTTTGGGCTCCATTTGCCCGCAAAAGTCCTTGATTTAGGCCTGTAATGGGCCGTTCGTCCTCACCAGAAGTGGACACTGTCTCTGGATGGTGACACCTGCCGGCCGCCAGATGGCTCCCTTGACGCTTTCGAAGGCCCGGTGATAATTTTCGGTTTTCGGACAGATCATGGCCATCCTACCAATCGTTCTCTACCCCGAACCGATCCTCCTCAAGCCGACCGTCCCGGTCGACGGGGTCGATGACGACCTCCGACAGTTGATCCGAGATATGGCCGAGACGATGAACGCGGCCCCCGGGATCGGTCTCGCGGCCAATCAGGTCGGAGACAATCGCCGGGTCTGCGTCGTCGATCTCAGTGCCGGGGAGGAGGAAGGACAGCTGTTCGTCTTCGTCAATCCGAAGATCCTCGATGCCGACGGAACACAGCTGGGCGAGGAGGGCTGTCTCTCGTTTCCCGACATTACATTCGATGTCCAACGGGCGGAGCGAGTTGTCGTCGAGGCCCTCAATTTCGATGGTGAGCCGTTCACTCTAGAAGCCGAGGGTATGTTTGCCCGGGTGATCCTCCACGAATGTGAGCACTTGTCGGGCAAGACGTTTCTGTCCAACCTATCGTCCCTCAAACGAAACCTGATCAAGAAGAAAATCAAGAAGCGGATCGAAGCGGACGACTGGCACCCAGCGGATCCCTCTTGAAGCTGGTCTTCTTCGGCACGCCGGCGTCGGCGGTCCCGACGTTGCAGGCGATCGTCCGCGCGGGGCACTCCCTGGAGTTTGTCGTCACCCGACCCGACCGACCGATCGGCCGCTCCGGGCGAGCTCAACCCACACCGGTGAAACGAGCGGCGATCGATCTGGGGGTCGAGGTCCTGCAGCCGTCCTCCCTTCGCGAGCCGGCTTTCAGGCAGCGGATCGTCGAATCCTCTCCCGACGCCCTCGTCGTCGTGGCCTACGGACGCATGCTCGGACGGTCTCTGCGTGAGGATTGGCCGTTCGGCTCGATCAATGTCCACTTCTCGCTGTTGCCCCGATATCGAGGAGCCGCTCCCGTGCAGTGGGCACTTGCCAACGGTGAGACCGAGACAGGCGTCAGCACCATGCGCCTGAGTCGCGCCATGGATGAGGGCGATGTCTACCTGACCCGGACCGTTCCCATCCTGGTCGGAGAACACGCACCGTCGCTGCAGGAGCGGTTGTCCGTGCACGGCGCGGAACTCCTGGTCGACACGTTGGCCGGACTCACGTCCGGTTCGCTCGACGCAACACCCCAGGATCATAGCCGGGCAAGCTATGCTCCGATCTTGCGACGCGAAGATGGACATGTGGACCCCGCGGGCCAGGCCGGCGAATTAGTGGGCAAGGTGCGAGGCTTCGATCCCTGGCCGGGTGTCTGGCTGATGCGAGGGGGGCGAAGGATCCGGTTGGTGGAGGCCGAGCTCTACGGCGGCCCGCCGATTGAGGGGTCACCCGCGGGAACGCTGGCCCGGGTGGGGGACTCGGTCGTGTTGGTGTGTGGTCAGGGGGCTGCGATCCTCACCGCCGTGCAGCCTGAGGGGAAGCGAGCGATGCCGATCCAGGATGCTCTGAACGGCCGACAACTTGCCATCGGGGATCAACTTGAATCCGCGACCGGCTGACGTCGTGACGGCGCGGGAGCTGGCGGTCGCCACCCTCGAGCGCGTCGAACGGGCGGGGGCCCATGCCCAACCTCTCCTCGACCGAGCGTCGGACCGCCTGAACGATCCACGTGACGTCAGTCTGATGCATGCACTGGTGATGGGTGTCCTGCGACAACGTCGTCTGCTGGATCATGTCATCGAAGGTGCCTCCAGCCGGCCACTGGGTCAGATGGGCCGCGATCTGCCGATTCCGCTGCGCCTCGCGACCTTCGAGTTGCTGTTCCTGGATCGTGTCCCCGAGTTCGCGACGGTCGATGCCGCCGTCGAGGGGATCCGTCGCCGGGGAGGTGGCCCGGCGACCGGTTTCGTTAACGCCATCCTGCGCACCATCGCTCGACAGAAAGATACGCTGCTGCCTGACGACGACGCGGCCCTGGCCCTTCGTTATTCCTATCCGGACTGGTGGGTCGAGCGTCTTCTGAAAACGCGCGACGCGGAGTCCATCGAGGCGATGCTTCGTCTCGGCAACGAGCCGCCCCCTCTCACCGTGCACGTCAACACGACGAGGATCTCCGTCGACCGATTCGTCGCCGACCGAACCACTGAGGGCGTGGCCGCCTGTCGCGGCGAATTTGCGGACACGGCGGTCCACATCTCCGAGGGACTCCGCAGCGTCACCGCCCCCCTTGCCGGCGGGGATTGCTGGGTCCAGGACGAGGCGGCCCAGCTGGTGGTCTCGCTCCTGTCGCCCTGCTCGCAGGCGAGGGTTCTGGATCTCTGCGCCGCCCCCGGGGGGAAGACCCTCCAACTCGCCGCGCGATACGACAACGGTTCGACCGTCGTGGCGGCCGATCGGTACTGGAGGCGGCTCCGAAAAGTTCAACAGAACCTGGCTCGATGTGGACTCGAGGCGCCGCTGACCGCCGCGCTTGACGGATGCGCCGAGCCCTGGGCTCTGCAGGGTCGATTCGATCGAGTCGTGGTCGATGCGCCGTGCAGTGGGACCGGGACCTTGCGGCGCCACCCGGAGATCCGCTGGCGCCTGACGGAAGCCGACCTCCGTCGTTATCGCGAACGGCAGGTCAGGCTCCTGACACGCGCCTGTGAGCGACTGGCGCCAGGTGGCGAGGTGGTCTTCTCTACCTGTTCCATCGAACGGGAGGAGGGGCCGGACGTCATCGAGACCGTGCTGGCAGACCGTGACGACATCGTCGTGGCCTCGGCCGCCGAGCGCGTATCGGGTCGCGCGAGGGAGTTCGTGACCCCCGAGGGTTACCTGGTCACCGATCCGGCCGTCGGTGTCGACGGATTCTTTGCAGCGGTGCTCCATCGGCGTTAGAGTCATGGGGTCTTCTGGCCCCCGGAGATCCGGTTGAAGATACGAGTCCGAATGCCGACCCTGCCGCCCATGCGACGCGTCCTTGCCGCCGCGGCCTGGGGAATTGCAACCGCGACCCTCATGGGGATCGCATTCGTCATGGCGTTCTTCTACTCCATGCGTGGCGACCAACGTGCGACCGAGACTCGGGTGCCGGACCTGCGCGGACTGACACTCGAGGCGGCAGGGGAGATGGCAGGATCCGTCTCGTTGATCACCGAGGTGGTCGACCAACGCCACGATCCCGCCGTCGCCAGTGGTCGGATCCTGCAGCAGGTGCCTCCGCCGGATTCATCCGTGCGGCGGGGACGCCGGATCAAGCTGATCGTCAGCCTCGGGGGGCAGGTGCTCGAGGTGCCGGATCTCACTCACGAGACGTCTCGAACGATGACGATCGAGTTGCGTCGTCAGGGGTTGGTGGCCGGCGACGAGGTGCGTGTGTTTTCTTCGAAGGTTGAAACCGGCAGGATCATCAGTCAGGTTCCACCGCCCCTATCGCCGGCCGTTCCCAACACACGCATCCATCGCCTGGTCTCCAGTGGTTCGCGCCCCATCGTCTGGGTGATGCCGGATCTTACGGGCGAGTCCCAGGCCACGGCCTCACGCTGGCTCGATGCCGCCGGGTTTAGGCGGGGGGCCGTCCGCCGGGTTACGATGTCCGGGCTCGAACCCGGGACAGTCATCGGGCAGTCGCCTCTCTCGGGGCATCCCATCCGAGCACGAGACATCGTCGAACTGACTATCGTTCACTGAGGAGATTGACGTGGCGGCCATCCTTGCACCTTCCATCCTGTCTGCCGACTTCGCCCGACTCGGTGAACAGGTCCGGGCTGTCGAGGCGGGTGGCGCAGGGATCATCCATGTCGACGTGATGGATGGGCACTTCGTCCCCAACATCACCATCGGACCCCTCATCGCCGAGGCCGTCCGCCGTAGCACCGAGTTGCCGGTGGATTGTCACCTGATGATTGCGGAGCCGGACCGCTATCTCGAGGCATTCCGGGAGGCCGGCGCCGACATGATCTCGGTGCACCAGGAGACCGTGCCCCATCTCCATCGGACCCTGGCCAGAATCAGAGAGCTTGGCGCGCGCGCCGGTGTGGTCCTCAACCCCGCCACGCCGCTTTCCGTGCTGGAAGAGGTCCTGGACCAGACCGATTTCGTCCTGCTGATGTCGGTCAATCCCGGATTCGGCGGGCAGACGTTGATTCCAGGCGTGCTCGATAAGGCGCGTCGTCTTCGTCGGACCCTCGTCGAGCGCGGGCTGGATGTTCGTATCGAGATCGATGGCGGGGTGACCGAGGACAATCTTCAGCAGGTGACCGAGTCGGGAGTCGACATGATCGTTGCCGGGTCCGCGGTCTTCGGTGGCGGGGAGCCAACGGAGACGACGGCACGGATGGTGCGGCGTCTGGCGGAGTTTGCGAACCTTGAACAGACCTGCTGACGTCGGTCCGCTGCTTGGCCGTGTAGAGACGCGGGTGCGCTACCCCGAGACCGACCGGATGGGTGTGGCCTATCACGGTCATTACCTGGTCTGGTTTGAATTGGGCCGAACGGAATGGATGCGCGAAATCGGGTTTCCCTACGGAGAACTAGAGGACGAGGGTGTCTATTTCCCCGTCACCCGAGCAGAGGTGCGCTATAGGCGTTCTGCGCGCTACGATGAGCGACTCGTCGTCGAGACCCGTCTCGTGAGCGTCGGCGCATCGCGAGTCCGTTTCGAGTATCAGATCGATGGGCAGGATGGTCGGATGGTGGCGACCGGCGCCACCGAACACGGAGCGGTTGGACCCGAGGGGCGACCGCGTCGTTTGCCGGCCAATCTTCGGGAGCGATTACAGCATGGCGGGAGTTGACGTCTTGAAGTTGCGGCTTGGCCGGGTTGTGGGTCTTGGTGTGGTTGGTCTACTCGTCGCCACGGGTGCGCTCGTCGGTTGCGGGAAGAAGGACCCGCGGATGAACGAGTTCCTCGATGCCCAGGAGCGTTACGACCTTGGCAGACAGCTGATCGCCGAAGGTGAGTTGTCGCCCGCGATCAAGGTGCTGAGCCGCGTGGACTCTTACGACTCACCGAATCGTAAGGAGATCGAGCCACTCCTCCGTCTTGCTCTTGCCGATGCCACGTTCTACAAGGGCAGTTCGCTGGCCTGGATCGATGCCCGCTCGCTGTACCAGGACTTCGTGACGCTTTACGGGGATCACGACCTCGCGCCGTACGCCCAGCTGCAGACCGGGATCTGCGTGTTGCTCCAGATCGTTCACCCGTCGAGAGACCAGAGCGAGACCTTCCAGGCCATCGCGGACTTTCGCCAGGTCGAGACGCGTTGGCCGAGTTCGCTTTACGCAGGTGCCGCACGGACCATGCGGATCAAGGCCGAGTCAAACCTCGCCGAACATGACCTGCTCGTCGGTAGGTTTTACGAAAAACGGGGCGCGCATATCGCGGCTTCCGGTCGCTTCCGGCGAGCGTTGACCGAGTATCCGAACTACTACGACCTGGAAACGGTCTACTTCCTCCTCGGGCAATCGTTGCTGCCGGGCAACACGGAGGAAGGCAAGATCTACCTCAGCAAGGTTCTGGCCGATTTTCCCAGCAGCCGCTACGCCGGTCAGATCCGCAAGATGCTCAGCGACGCGTCCGAGCGGAAATCACGCACGCCGGACGCTGCGGCGGCACCGTGAGTCAAGCGGTTCGCGTGGTCGTTCTGGGCGCGGGTCGGGTCGGTGGCCTGATCGCACTCGATCTCGCCGGCGACGACGGGCTTCAGGTCACGGTCTGTGATCGCGACCCGCAGGCGCTTCAGAGAGTCGCGGGTCCGCGCGTTCGCACCGAGGTCACCGACCTTGCCGACTCGGCGGCGGTCAAGCAGCGGGTCGAATCGGCAGACGTGGTCGTGGGCGCGGTCCCGGGGGCTCTGGGCCATGTGCTGCAGAGCGCGGCCATCGAGGCGGGGACGCCGCTGGTCGACATCTCATTCGTCCCGGAAGATTCGAGTCGGTTGAACGACCTCGCCGCGCAGCGCAACGTCCCCGTTGTCGTGGATTGCGGTGTCGCACCCGGCCTGTCGAACTGGTTCGTCGGACGTTCGGCGGCGGAAATGGACGACGTCCTGGATGTTGAGATCATGGTCGGAGGGTTGCCGGTCACTCGACGCTGGCCGTTCGAATACCAGTCGGTGTTCTCGCCGACAGATGTCGTCGAGGAGTACACGCGGCCGTGCCGGATGCGTCGCGGAGGCGTGGATATCGTCGTCCCACCGCTCACCGAGATCGAGAACGTCGAATTTGAACGGGTCGGCACACTCGAGGCGTTTCTCACCGACGGGCTGCGCTCGCTGCTCGAGACGATCCCTTCGCCGACGATGTGCGAGAAGACGCTCCGCTATCCCGGTCATGCCGACCGGATGGCGATGTTGAGTCATACCGGATTCTTCGACGAGTCACCGATCGAGATTGATGGGGTCATGGTCCGGCCCCGTTCCCTGACGGAGAACCTGATGTTCTCGCGATGGGAGCCGCGACCGGGGGACGAGGAGTTTACCGTGATGCGGGTCGTGGTTCGGGGTAGATCGGCCGGCGAGGAACGGACCGAGCGATGGGATCTCTACGACCGAACCGACCGGGAAACCGGTGCCACGTCGATGGCCCGAACCACGGGGTTCCCATGCGCTATCGTGACGCGAATGGTTGCGGATGGTTCATGGAAAACGGCCGGCATTACTCCGCCGGAGATCCTGGGCGCACGCGCGGACCTGACCGAACGCATGTTGGCGGAACTACGGGGGCGAGGCGTCGAGATCCATCACGAGATCCAATCGACGCCGCTACGATCCTAGAAGAGTGTGTCCCGCCGCACCGTCACCTGATCCTCCAACGCGGGGTAGTGATGGACGAGTTCCTGCGGTGCGGGTGGGCGCTCCCCCGTCAAAACGTGGAGCAATTGGAGTGCATTGACGAGTGCCTGTCCTCGAAAGTGATTGTTCTGGATCGCAACGAGCTGTTCGGCCGGCTTCGCGAGGCTCTCCACGCACCCCGCGAACTCCGCAACCTCGGCACCGGAGTACAGATAGTCGTATCGCCGGTCGCGATTCGTGTCGGCGGCGAACCACTCGCGGCTGTTTCGGCCGTGGAACCGCAGGTAGGCGATCTTCCCGGTGACTCTCGGTATCAGTTTCAGCACCTGACGCGACGCGCGTGGCTGGTCGATGGCGCACCAATTGATCTGGTGCGTCGTAAGCCACTCGAACGTCTCGGGGTGATCCCAGGACCGATGCCGTAGTTCGACGGCCCAGGGGAGCGAGTCGCACGCGAGTCGGATCCGCTCGAGGCGCCGTCGATTCTCTTCGGTTCTGTGAAACCGTTGGGGGAACTGCACGAGGATGCAGAGCAGCCTCCCGGCCGTCGAGAGGGGCTCGAGACCTCGGAGCGTCTCGGAGACGGCACTCTCGACCAGGTCCTCGTGGCCGTGCGTCCAGTCGCGGTGAGACTTGGCGGTAAAACGAAAGTCCGGTCGATCCGCGACGCGGGTCGCCCACGACCGACTGGTCGACGCCGCGACGTGTCGGTAGAAGCTCGCGTTGACCTCGATCACATCGACGAACCGGCTGATCCATTCGAGTCGGTCGAAGCGGGACGAACTCCTTGCCGGATAGACGACACCAGACCAGTCCGGATAGTCCCATCCTGCGAGACCGATCCGTACGCTCCGGCTCACAGCGGGAACTGCGAACCGTCTTCCAGCCGATGAAAGCCCGCCTTTCGCAACCGCTCCAACGCCGGTCCATTCTGAAGAACCGGGTTCGAATGATTGAAGTGTGTGAAGTAGATCTCGCCCCGTTGACCCTTCATCGCGGAGAACCGATCGATGCTCTCTGAAATCAGCGGATGCCCGACACTGCCCACATCGCGGCCGGGGAGTTCATCGTAGGAGTAGAACGTTCCGTCGAGGATGGCGACGTCAACGTCTGCCAACCACGACTCGATGGGTGGCTCCCAGTTGACCCAGTCATCGGTGTCCGGCGCGAAGAGCACACGTGACGTCGGGCCCTCGATCAGGAACGCGACGGTGTCGGTGTACTCGTCACGATGGGGTGCCGGTATCGCGCGGATTCGTAGACCGCCTTCCAGCACGCGCTCGTCGTCCATGGGCATGAGACGAATGTTCTCCAGTCGAACGAGTTGCTCCCACGGTCCGTTGCTCTCGAGGAACGACGCGAACCTCGGCGTGCAATGGACGGGGATTCCCGGTGCGTGCATCGCCTCGAATCCGAGGTAGGCCAGGCCCAGATAGTGTCCGATGTGGGCGTGGGTCAGGAAGATGCCATCGAGGGGTCGTCGATCGACGCGGGCCTCTTCGATTCGTGCCGTGAGCGAGGCCAGCTGCTCGGGGAGGTCGGGCGTGGCATCGATCAGGTAGCGACGTGGAGGATCGACTGTTTCAAGAAGGAGACTCGAGACGCGGCGTCTTGACGCCGGGTCTCGTCGGGCCGCCTCGCAGCGATCGCAACGACAGGCGACATGGGGCAACCCGCCATCCTGGGCGGTTCCGAGAACAAGAACCCGCGGACCGGAAACAGGGCGGTCGGCGTCCTCGGGCCCCTCGCCGCAACCGACGAGCAGGACGGCACTGCACACGATGAGAAGCAGGCCGAGGGCAACCGGGGCGGGGCGGATCATGGAGGCATGGTAACGCCACACCGCTGGGCGGGGATCGCAAAAAAAGGGGCCGGGCTTTCGCCCGACCCCTAATCAGGAGGGAAGGTAGCTATCAGAAATTAACGGAGACACGGAAACGCGGTCGTTCCACCGAGAACCCGCCGGAGACAAACAGCGAGCCTTCGCAATACTCGAAGGGGCGATGGACCCACCGACCTTCGATCCGAACGGGGAAGCGATAGACCGAGTGCTGATGACGATGAGGTCTGTAGTAGAAATCGTCGAAGTAGTAAGGATCATATCGATGAGCCTGGTTTCGGACGATCAAACGGGGCGCCGTGAATCGCTCACGATGACGCGGTCGATAGTGCCGAACCGGCTGGTAGCGATAGTCGATGCCGTAGCGGCCTCGATGATCTCTCGCCCCGTGCCGACGCTTGTGTCCACGGTACTTGGCTCCGTGGGCTTTATGTCCATGAGATTTGTGGCCGTAAGCCTTGTGGCCGTTGGACCGATGACTCTTGGACGAGTTTCGATGACCGGGCCCGTCGAAGGCGGCGGCCGGTGCAGCCGCGAGAAGACCCAGGGTGATCAAAGCTGTCAGGCCGAGGTACCGAGGGATGAGACGTCGCATGTTGATCTCCTTTCGTAGCCACGTCTATTGCGAAGGGCTTGCCAACTCTCCCGAATGTTGTCTAAACCCTTTTACAGGTTTGGTTTAGAGGATATGGCGGGCAGGGTACGGTTCTCCGCTTTCACGAAGATTGTCCTTTGGAGAGGACGTTCTGACGGTCCGGCGTCCGCCGCAGAGGTCCCGTTGGCAGGAGGCGCGGGCCGCGGGCTATCCTGACGCTCTAACCCACAGGTGAATCGACCATGAAACGACCGGAAATCGTTGGAACGACCGTGCTGGCGGTGCGCCGAGATGCCCACGTGGCCCTGGCCGGCGACGGCCAGGTGACCCTGGACCGGCTCGTCGTCAAGGGCAGTGCGCGGAAGGTCCGCCTCCTGGCGGAGGGCTCGGTGCTGGCGGGGTTCGCCGGCGGCGCCGCAGACGCCTTCGCACTCCTCACTCGCTTCGAGGGGAAGCTTGCCGAGTATCCCGAGCAGCTGGAACGCGCGGCGGTGGAACTGGTTCGAGAGTGGCGCACGGATCGCGCGCTGCGTCGTCTCGAGGCGATGTTGATTGTCGCCGACCGAAACAAGACGCTTCTTCTGTCGGGAACGGGAGATCTGATCGAGCCGGACGACGGGATCCTCGCCATCGGGAGTGGCGGCGTAGCGGCGACTGCCGCGGCGCGCGCCCTGTTGGATCACACCGAACTTCCGGCCAGGGAAATTGCGGAGCGCTCGCTTCGAATCGCGGCGGGGCTGGACATCTACACGAACGATCAACTCACGATCGAGGAGCTCTGACGATGGTCTTCTACATGCCGGCTTCCAGCGAAACTCCCGCCATCGACGCGACAGACCTGACGCCTCGTCAGATCGTCGAGGAACTCGACCGGTTCATCGTCGGGCAGGGACAGGCGAAGCGGGCCGTGGCGATCGCGCTCCGGAATCGCATTCGACGCCAGCGACTCGCACCGGAGATCGCAGAAGAGGTCGTCCCGAAGAACATCCTGATGATCGGTCCCACCGGTGTCGGGAAGACCGAGATCGCCCGCCGATTGGCGCGACTGGCCGGATCGCCCTTCATGAAGGTCGAGGCGAGCAAGTTCACGGAAGTCGGCTACGTCGGTCGGGACGTCGAATCGATGGTCCGAGACCTCGTCGAGATCGGCATGGACCTGTTGCGTCAGGAACGTAGCCGGCAGGTCGCCAACCAGGCTCAGCAGGCGGTTCGCGTTCGATTGCTCGACCTACTCCTGCCGCCCCGTCCGCACGTCGCCCGCCCCGTCGGGGACGCCGACTCGCAGACAAGAGAGAAAGAGGAGCAGGCCTCCTGGGAGCGTAGCCGCGCTCTCCTCGAGACCCGTCTGGACAACGGCGAGTTCGAAGAGCGGATGGTCGAGATCGAGGCCGCCTCGTCTTCACAGGCCGCCTTCCGGATGTTCACACCCGGTGGGATGGAAGAGATGGACATGAATCTCAAGGAGATGATGCCCGGGCTCTTTCAGGGAAAGTCGAAGCTGCGCAAGATGACGATCACCGAGGCAAGAGACGCCCTGCTGCGTGAGGAAGAAGAGAAGCTCATCGACGCCGACCAACTGGCCCGAGATTCCATCGAACGGGTGGAGCAGTCGGGAATCCTGTTCATCGACGAGTTGGACAAGATTGCCGGGGGTGGCAATCGGCAGGGACCGGATGTTTCCCGCGAGGGCGTTCAGCGAGATCTCCTGCCGATCGTCGAGGGGACCCTGGTCCACACCAAGTACGGAATGGTTCGGACCGACCACATCCTCTTCATCGCCGCCGGCGCGTTTCACGTCTCGAAACCATCGGACTTGATTCCCGAGTTGCAGGGGCGTCTACCGATCCGCGTCGAACTCGACTCTCTCGGGCGGGATGAGATGGTCCGGATACTGTCGGAGCCCGAGAACTCGTTGCCGCGTCAGTACGAGGCGCTACTTGCCACCGAGGGCGTGACCCTCGAATTTACCGAGGACGGGATCGTCGCCATCGCCGAGGCCGCCGCGACGGTCAACGAGAAGACGGAAAACATCGGTGCTCGACGGCTACCGACGGTCATGGAGCGGCTCCTCGACGAGGTGTCGTTCGATGGGTCGGAGCGCGGCGAGACGCATGTGCGCATCGACCGCCAGTACGTGGTCGATCGCTTACAGGACATTATCGAGGACACGGACCTCTCTCGGTTCGTGCTGTGATCCTGTAGACTCCCCGCATCGTGAGATTCTTTGCGAACAGAACGGTCGAACGATGGCTCCTCGTCTCGTTCCTGGCGTTGCTGACGTTGCTCTCCGGCTGTGGCAAGAAGGGGAGACCCCTGCCGCCGGAGCCACGTGGACCCCTGCCCCCGACCGCGGTCCGGGCTCGACAACTCGGGGAACGGATTCTCGTCGACTTCGTGGTCCCGGGGCCAAGGGGTGCGAACCCGAATCAGACACCCGTTCGGGCCGAACTGGTGCGGGTCGTCTACGGTTCGACCGTCGAGCCCCAGGCCGATCCCGACGCGTTTCGACGTCGAGGTGTCACCGTGGCGGCCCACGACGCGTTACCGCTTGAGAGCGGGCAGACGCTGCAGCTCTCGGACAATGACCTCGGGTCGCTGGAAGACAGCGGGATGGGCTCGACGCTGCGCTACGGGGTGCGTGTGTTGGATCGTCGAGGACGCCCCTCGGCACTCGTCGTCGCGCGGGATCTGGTCCCGATCGCATTCGGCCCGGCGGCTATCGGGTTGACTGGGCGGGCCACCTCCGAGGGGGTTCGTCTCTCCTGGACCGAACCACCCGGTGAAGGCGGGTACCAATACAATCTCTATCGTCAGGAGGTCGGTGGACCTGCGTCGCGCCAGCCGATCAATTCGCAGCCGATCACCGGTACGGAGTATCGCGACCAGAACGTCACCACCGATTCGCAGTATCGCTATGAGATTCGGGTCGCCCTCGCGCCCGATCGCCCATTCCGGGAAGGCCCGCCCAGCCTTGCAAAGACCATCCTCGCCGCAGATCGATTCGCGCCGACCGCGCCGGACGGTCTGGTGGTGGTCAAGGAGGGCGACGGTATTCGCCTGTTCTGGAATCCCGGCACGGAACGCGACCTGGCCGGTTATCACCTCTATCGTCGGATCGATGACGGAGACTGGATTCGCCTGAACGATGCCGCTCTCTCGACACCGTCGTTCCTCGATCGCGATCTGACGACCGGTCGGGTGAGGGACTACCGAGCGACGGCGATCGATAGCTCAACGCCACCCAACGAATCGTCACCGTCCGTCGAGGAGAGTTTCGAGTTGGGAGAAGGCGCTCGTGCGGACGAGACGACCGATGGTTGAGGATCTGCGCTTCGCGAAGATGCATGGCCTCGGCAACGATTTCGTGGTTCTCGACGGGTCGTCGGCATCACGCCTGGGCGATCTTGCAAGCGTCGCCCGGTCTCTCTGCCGGAGACGCGAGTCCATCGGGTCCGATGGATTGCTGGTGGTTTCTCGGGTCGGTCCCGGGAGAGTCTCCGTCGGTTTTTGGAATCCGGACGGCAGCCAGGCGTTCTGTGGAAACGGTAGTCGCTGTGCAGCGCTTCACGCCTATCGGCGCGGCTGGGTCGAAACGTCGATGGTCCTCGAGACTCTTCAGGGCGAGGTGCCGGCAGAGATCGTCGAGGGAGGGGTTGTTCTCTCGCTCCCTCTTCCGACCGATCGAGGCGAACGTGAGTGGATCATCGGCGAGACTCCGCTACAGCCGAGAATAATCGATGCCGGGTGCCCGCATGTTGTCCTGCGCCAACCGGCGGTGGATCAGTTTCCCCTTGATCAACTCGGACCGTCGTTGCGCCACCATGAGGATCTTGGGCCTGACGGCGCCAACGTCAGCGTCTTCGATGACACGAGGATTCGTACCTGGGAACGGGGTGTCGAGGGAGAGACCCTGGCGTGTGGAAGCGGTGCAGTCGCCTGTGGGTATGTGCGCTGGTTGACCGACGGCGTGCGTCGCTCGGATTTTCGGGTTCTTTCCGGAGGCACGATCACGATCGCGATGGAACCGGAAGGTAGTGAGCCTCGACGAGTACGCATGACTGGCGATGCGGCGTACGCCTTCGAGGGTCGGCTGTCGCAGTCGTCCTACGGAGAGTTGTAGCCTCGGCTCTTCCGATCGGAGATCATCTCCGTGATCGCGCTTTCAACGACGCTTCGAACGAAATTGGGTCGGGCGTCCATGTTGAATTGTTCTTCGATCCCTTCGTCGTTCAGAACCTTGTCGGCGATCTCGGCCTCGGCCACCTTCTGGACGAAGTGGTAGGTAATGCGGCCGCGTAGCCACGCGAGTCCATCGCGCAGTCGCTTCAGTTCCAGTTCGGCGATCGGGTCCCCGTGGATTCCGACGATCGTTGCGTACTTGTCGCGAATGAGCGAGTTGAAGAATCGTAGGCTGCCCTCTGCCGACCCGTCCCTCATGTACGGATTCCGATCCGGGTAGATCACGCCACCGATGTAGAGCAGCCGCAGATCCGGGAGCGACACGGTCATGTCACCCCGGCTGTGTCCGCGCTTGAGCGGGAGAAGATCGACCGTGTTGCGCTCGTCATCCAGACGCGTGCTGGAGAGAATCTCCAGGGTGGCCGACCGACGCGGCGGGTCGACCCATCCATCGCCGATCTTGTCGCGACACTCGGCGCCGAAGTCGGACTCGGGATCTTTCATCGTGCGGTTAAAGGCGCTGGAGCCGATGAGCAGAGCGCCGGTGTCGTCGAATCCGCTGGCGCCTCCCGCCGCTTCCGCATGGGGATGGGACAGCACCAGGTAGCGGATGGGTGCGTCGAGTTGTGTCGCCAGTTGTTTCCTGAATAAACCGGCGGACACGGGCGTCGGCTGGCTATCGACGACCAGGAGGCCGTCGGACCGCTCGACGACCAGGGAGTTACTCAGTCGAGGGTTGTCGTCGGGGGCGCGGTAGAGCCAGACACCGTCTGCCAACTCCATCACGACGAATGGACCTGGAGACGCCACCGTCGCCAGGCACGGGACGGCAAGGCTCAGGAACAACGCAAATAGAACGATTCGGGCTGCAACATGCATCCGAGAAATCTACCACCGGCCCCCACGACGGGCCACCGGGACTACTCGAAGCAGGAGCGGGGGAGTAGCGAGGCATCCCCGGAGGCCAGCACCTGGACGCAGGCCTCGTGGAGTAACTCGACGGCGGTTGCCCCTAGAGCGCCGTGACGTCGCTGATAGGTCTCCTTGCCACGGGCAAGCGGTTCTGCCAGTCGCTGCGCCAGGTCACCCGCCTGTCGACCCTGGACCACGGCTTCTTCGTTGTAGAGCCGGATGTCCGTCGCTACAAGGCGCGCAAATCGTCGGGCCGCCTCCAGTCCGGGGTCGGTGGACGTTTCCGCAGGAGCCGCTTCGGCGACAGCCGTCGGCGCGGCGATCGGCACCGCGGTCGGAGCGGCGGTCGGAACCGGGGTCGGAGCGGGGGTCGGTGCCGGTTCGGGCGATGCGGCCCGAGGTACCGGAGCGACGACGGGAGTCGCCGCAGGAGCCGCAGTGGGCATCGCCCTGGGCGTCGAAGGCTTCGGCGTTGCCAGATCTACTTTCTTTCTGAGGAGATCGAGTTCGAGACGAATCCCTGCAATCGCCACCAGCGAATTCAAGAACGGCGGCAACCAGGAACTCCCATTGCCCGACTGCTCCGCATACAGGATGGCGATGGCGCGATCCTTGACACGGATCGCGATGGCGAAACGGGTCTGAGCGGCGTCCTGTCCGAAATCCGGATTGCCTTCGGACGTTTCGCGAATGATCGGGTCTGGCGATTTCGCCGACAGGACGTCGGCAAGAAGACCGGACTCTGCAGGAAGCGTCATTCCCCGTTGTTGCTCGGCTGCGGTCGTATCGAACCCGACCGAGCCCCATCCTTTGAACTGTCCTTGTCGAACCAGGAAGATGGCCGCTCGGGGTGCGGCGAGTCGCGACCCCTCCAGCAGCGCCCTGAAGACCTGGGGAGGACTCTCGGCGCAGGTCAGCGCGAGAATGCGTCTTTCCATCTCTTCGGCAAGCGGCAAAACCGTCGACTGCATTTCTTCATCCACCCTTGCGGTGCGTACGCCCGCGTCTTGCGTTCATCGCGGACCGAAGAACTGTCGTTACAACAACGACTCCAGTTCCGGATAGACCGGAAGCAGTCCCCGTAGGTCCGGAGCCTCACGCAAGACCGACTCGATCTCGACCGCCGCCTCGGGGCGACGGCCGCAGCGGGCGAGCAGGGAGGCCCGTAGGAAACGATAGGTGGGAAGGGGGCGTAGATGCAAGGCGTGATCCCAGGCTTCTCCCGCAAGTCGAAAATCCCCCTGCTCTTCCGCCACCTGGGCCAGATTGCTCCAGGCCACGTGGAACTCCGGGCGACAACGGGTGGCCCGGGAGTAGGCCGCGAGAGCCCCTCTCAGGTCTCCCCGCTCGTGAAGCGCGATGCCCAGGTTGTTCCAGAGTGCGGGATCCGAGTCGTCGGACGTCAGTCCGCGACGGAAGACGTCGATGGCCTCGCGGGGGCACGCACGATCCAGGAGGATGTTCCCCAGATTGTAGGAGCTGGCGGGGTCTCCCGGGGTCGCTGCCAGCGCCTGCCGATAGGCTGCTTCCGCTCGGTCCGGTCGATTCAGCCGTTCCCAGGCGATCCCGAGGTTGTACCAGGGTTCATGACGCCGTCCGTCGAGACGGATGGCCCGCCGATAGCAGACGATGGCACGCTGAAAACGCTTCGCCTCGAGGAAACGATTGCCGAGATCGATGTACTGGTTCGCCACACCCGGAGGGATCTGGGGCGTGGCGGCGGCGGATCGCCGATGGGCCTTCAGGCTACGGTCCCATCTCATCAGAGGGTCTCCCACGAAGATCGAAGCTGCCGCCTCTTCCCTCCGTCCCACGGATGGCCGTTATCTAGCATGACCGGTAAACCGTGGTCAATGCGTCGTTTAGGTAGCGGGAGCCTTCCTTCGTGCCGATCGGGGACGAGGTGGGAATCGCCGGTTTTCCATATAGAATGGCGCTGCATGCGACTTCGCCAGACGGTTGCCGAACCAGCGACGCTCCAGGGGACCGGGCTCCACACCGGCCAACCGGTCACCCTCTGCCTGCGGCCCGCCGCTGCGGGCCGTGGAATCCGGTTCATTCGCAGTGACCGGGGGGGGATAGAGATTCCCGCCCGACTCGAGTACGTCGGGCCGAGTTTCTACGCGACCGTGCTGCAACACGAGGGTGTCACGGTGTCGACGATCGAGCATCTGATGGCGGCCCTGTATGCACTGCTGGTGGACGATGTCGACGTGGTACTCGATGGTCCCGAGGTACCGATCCTGGACGGTTCATCGAAGCCGTTCGTGGATTGCATTCTGGATGCGGGACTCAAGTCTCTGGACATGCCCCGTCAATACATCACGCTCATCAAACCCATTCAGCTCGAAGTCGACGAGAAGCGAATTGCCGCCTACCCGTGTCGTGAGTATCGCGTCACCTATGCGATTGACTTCGATCATCCGAACTTGGGCTACCAGGAGTTGACGACGAGTCTGTGGGGGAACTCGGCGTTCGCAGACAAGCTAGCCCCGGCACGGACGTTTACGTTCGAGCGCGAGGTCGAGGCGTTGCAAAAACAGGGCCTGGCGCAGGGGGGGTCTCTGGAGAATGCCGTGGTCATCGGGGAGCAGGGTGTTCTGAATGACTCGCTCCGATTCGAGGACGAATTCGTCCGGCACAAGATGCTCGACCTGACGGGCGACCTGTCGTTGATCGGCCATCCCCTGCGTGCCCACGTGGTTGCCTACCGCGCGGGGCACGACCTCCACGGGCGCTTCGCGCGTCGCATCTTGCAGGCCCGAGACAGCTGGTACCTGGCACCGTGGGATGACAACAACGACGCATCCGAACCCTCCGACCGGGCCGTCGCACAATGACGGTGCGTCCAGGGCCGCACCTGTGCCTGGTAGGGCTCGTGGTCCTGTTCTGGGTCGCACCCGCATGGGCCGATTTTGCCGAGCCGTCGGTCACGCTGACCGAGGCTCGAGTCGACGACCGAGGGGCCCTTGTCTCTTTCGAGATTCACGGGGGCCTACCGAAGGAATTGCTGGAGAGAATCGAGTCCGGCACACCGGTGACCTTCCGCCATCGGCTCGAACTGTTCGCCCGCCGTCCGTTTCCGATCCCGAATCGCGTCCTGGGTCGGACGACCGTCGATACCCGGGTGGAGTACGACACGCTGGGGAAGCAGTACGTCCTGTCACGGACGATCCGGCTGCGGGCGCGCAAGAAACGCGCGCAGCCGCCGACGGAAGAGCATGAGGTTACCGACTCCGTCGAGCGGATGGTCGACTGGATGACCCGGCTTGACGATCTGGCAATCGACGATGCCGGCAGCGACAAATTCAACGACTCGCGACGGGTACGTGTCACCACCAACCTCGGTCGTCGCTACATCATGTGGATCTTCCCCGCCAGCCTCTCCGTCACCGCCGAACAACCGCTGCGTCCGTGATGGCTTTCGGAGGTCGCACCGCACGCTGGCTGTCGCTGGCAACTCTGCTCGGGATCTCGGTCTGGTGGGTGTATCGCTACTTCGATCGTCTCGCCGAGGCCGGCGCCCAGGAAGAGCGCGTCACCTGGATGTTGCCCGCGCTATCCATCGCGGTGGTCGTCCTTGCGCTGGCTCTCGCGTGGGTGATGATTCGAAACCTCGTCAAGCTGATCGTCGATCGCAAGCGAGGGATCCTCGGATCGAGATTGCGCACGAAGCTTGTGTTCTTCTTCTTCGCGCTGGTGTTACTGCCTGCGACGGTTTTATTCGTCGGTTCATCGCAGGTCATCAAGCGGACCGTGGAGGCGATCCTCGCGAAACCGATCCGTGACGTCAACGCGCAGACCCGGATCATGGTCGATCGCTGGAGCGACTACTTCAAGGAGCAATCCCTTCAGCGTGCCGTAACCCTGGCGACGGACCTGCAAGATCTCGGCGTTCTTCACTTACCCGAACCGGATCGTACCAACGCACTCCGCGATGCGTTGGCCCGCGCCCAGCGAGGGGAATTGCGTCGGGTCGTGCTGATTGCCGTGGAGGGCAGGGACGTCGTCCGATTGGACCCACTGACCGAGGATGGCGACGAGGAAGAACTCGCGCGACTGTCGCGAATGGCCGTCCGGGGGGCGGCCGAACAAGACGGCCCCGTAACCCGCATCGAAGCCTTTGGTGCGGGCCTGTTCGCGTCTGCGGCCGTGCCGATCGACGGTCCGGAACGAGTCTGGGTTGTCCTCGTTGGCGAGTTGCTGCCGACCCGACTCGCCGGCGATCTTGACGAACTCGCCGCCGCCGATCGGGCCTATCGGCAGTTTCGCGCGAATCGACGCGACATGGTTCGACTGTACGTCCGTCTGATCGGATTGATCTTCCTGGTTACGCTCTTCGCGGCGACGTGGATGGGACTCTACCTCGCTCGACGTATCACGGAGCCGTTGCGAGAGTTAGCCGCTGCCGCCCGTGAAATTTCTGCCGGAAATTTGGAGGTCCGTGTCGCGAACACGTCCGGCGATGAAATGGGCATGCTTGTGGACGCGTTTAACGAGATGGCGGGGGAGTTGCAGGAGAACCGTGCGGTGATCACGCGCTCGACCGCCGACCTGCGTCAGACCAACCAGGCGCTTCAGGAACGGCGTCGTTACATCGAAACCCTTCTCGCCAATCTCTCTCACGGTGTGGTCTCTCTGGATCGTGACGGGTACGTGACAACTGCGAATCCGGCCGCAGGCAAGATCCTGGGAATCGACGTCAGCGTCGGGATGCAGTTGACGCAGGTGTTGGGGGAACAGGGGCTCGCTCCTCTGGCTCACCTGGTGGAGGAGGCGGGTGCAGCCGACACCGAGTCGGTCAGTAGCGATCTGCGTCTCGATATCGAGGATCGTTCGATGGCACTCGCCGTGCGGGTCTCGCCGCTACGGGGGCACGCCGAGAGACGACTCGGAACGCTCTTGATCGTCGAGGACCTGACCGAACTTCTGCAGGCCCAGAAGGCCGCGGCCTGGCGAGAGATTGCCCGACGCATCGCCCACGAGATCAAGAATCCGCTCACGCCGATCCAGCTTGCCGCCCAGCGTATTCGCAAGAAATTTGCGACGGGCGCACAGGACCTCGGGGAGGTGGTGCCGGCCGCGACCGAGTCGATCGAACGGGAGGTCGGCGGCCTCAAGCGGTTGGTCGACGAGTTCTCGAAGTTTGCGAGGATGCCGGAGTTGAACCGACATCCGGTCTCGTTCGGCGACATCGTCAGTTCGGTGCTGGAGTTGTATCGCGGCGCCCAGGATGTCACGTGGGACATCGAGATCGCGGATGGGCTGGATTCGATAGATCTGGACTCCGAGCAGATGCGACGGGTGATGATCAACCTGATCGACAACGCGATGGCCGCGATGGAGAACCGCGGTAGGATCCGTATCGTCGCCCGGTCGCCCAGAGGGGATGGTTCGCTTCGCGTGGAGTTCAGCGACACGGGTCCCGGCATTCCCCCCGGTGATCGTGACAAGATGTTCAGCCCCTACTTCTCGACCAAGAAACGCGGTACGGGCCTGGGGCTTGCGATCGTGCATAAGGTGGTAACGGACCACGGTGGGACCATCCGAGTTACCGACAACGAGCCGGAAGGGGCCATGTTCGTCATCGAGATTCCGGTCTGACGCGATGGAGAGTTGATGTCCGATCCTGAAAACAGAATCCTGGTGATCGACGACGAACCCGGCGTGCGGGACTCGCTGGAGGCGGTGTTGCGTGACGAGGGTTTTCACGTCGACACGGTCGGGAGCGGCGAGGCCGGCCTCGAACAGTTGGAGGCCGAAGACTACGCCGCAATCTTCCTGGACGTCTGGTTGCCGGGCAAGGATGGACTCGAGACGCTGACGGAGTTGCGTCACTCCGGTCACGACGCCGAGGTCCTCATGATCTCCGGGCACGGCACCATCGACACCGCGGTGCGTGCCACGAAGTTGGGGGCGTTCGACTTCGTGGAGAAGCCGCTCTCGCTGGAAAAGACGTTGCTGGTGCTTCGTAACGCGCTACGTCAGCGACGCCTACGTCGTGTCAACGTGAAACTCCTGGCGCAACTCTCGCGTGACACCGCCATCGTCGGAAAGTCTGCAGCCGCCCGCGGGCTGCGGTCCGATGTTGGAGCCGCGGCAGAATCGGATTCGGCGGTCTGGATCATGGGCGAACCCGGGACGGGCCGGGAGACCGTCGCGCGAAGGATCCATGGCCTCGGGCAGGACGCGGCCGGGCCGTTTGTCGACGTTCGTTGTGGGGCGCTGGCGTCGGAGCCGGCGCGAATCGCGCTCTTCGATATGGGTGGCGCGGGGAGAATCCGTCTGGCGTATGGCGGGACATTGATGCTCACCGATGTCGATCGACTGGACGCGGACGATCAACGACGCCTCGCCGACGTGTTGCGGGAAGAACAGACGACCCGTCGCCTGCGGGTTCTCACGATCATGAGACATGACGCCGCCGAGATCGACACGGCTCTTCATAAACAGTTGGCCGTCATCCGGATCGACGTCCCCCCGTTGCGAAAGCGACGGGAGGATATCCCGGAGTTTGCCGAACGTTTCATCGTCGAGCTTGCAGAGGAGTACGGCGCCGCGCCCATCCGCTGGACGAACGACAGCCTGGCCGCGTTGCAGCGGCACGATTGGCCCGGAAACGTGGCCGAACTCCGCAACCTCGTCGAGCACTGCGTGATGTCTCATGGCGGGCCGACCATCGAATCCAGCGATCTACCGGCGGAGCTCGGTGGGCGGGGACGTCCCGTCGTGGATCTGTATGGAGATTTCGAATCGCTAGCGAACGCCGTCGAGGAGTTTCGCCGTTTTCATGCAGGTCGCGCATTGGAACGGGAGCAGGGCGATCGATCGCAAGCGGCTGAACGGCTGGGAGTGTCCGAGGAGGAACTCGAGCGACTGGTCGCAGGCGACTAGTCTCGATCGTCCTGACGAAGAAGCCCGCCGACGCCGTAGGCCAGGAAGCCGCAGATTGACGTCGAGAGCAGCGCCAGGCCGGCGGCGACCCCAACGCTGATCGCGAGGATCAATGTCGGCCACTGGGCTGACGCGGTCAGCGGCGCAAGCGCGTTTCCGGCACTGACCAACGCGATCCATGCCATCCCTGCGAGGGAGACGATCTGGTCCAGAATGGGCAACGCCGTCTCGTACTCGGGACTGGGCATGGCCGGGTACGTTCGGGCGATCCCCGCGGGGAGTTGGGTGGAGGACCACAGCCATGTGCCACCCATCAGTCCGCCGAGCACGGTCGCGAGACGCAGGCCGCGTCTGCGACGCCGTTTCTCAGCCGGGGGAGGCCCATCCGGCAGCCCCGCCATCACGGATGCGACAACATCATCGCCAATGCTGAGTTCCGGCAACCCTTGTTCGAGGAGGACAGCCAGCCGACGCTCGCGGGCATGAACGATCTTGCAATGCGTGCAATCCGCGTCGTGGTGGGCGACACGCATGGCTTCGATGGGCGTCGCTTCCCCTTCGATCACCCGACTGACCAGCGGCAAGATCTTGGAGCATGCTTCGATCTTCATCGTCAACTCTCCGAGCCGAGCAGATCCGATAGACGGTTCTTCATCATCTCACGTGCACGGAAAATCCGGTTCTTCACCGTACCGATCGGTAATTCGGTGATGCGTGCAATCTCGTCGTATCGGCAGTGTCGATTGTGGCGCAGCAAGACCAGCTGACGATAGTCCGCCGGCAGTTGGGCGATCGCTTCTTCAAGACGTTGGGTCAGCTCCCGATAACGGAGCATCTCGTCGGGATCGGGGCTGTTTCCGGCAACCGTGCTCGAGGTAGCCGTGCCGGTCTCACGGTCGGTCTCGGCGTCGAAGGAGCAGGTTGCGGGACGGCGCTTTCTGAGGTGATCGATGGCGGAGTTGGATGCGATCCGATAGAGCCAGGTCGTGAACCGGTACTTCGGATCGAACGACGCCAGCGAAAGGTAGACCTTCAGGAAGACCTCCTGGGCCAGTTCGACGGCCGTCTCTCGTTGGCCGGTGTGCCGATAGAGGTGGCTGGCCAGGGGACGCTGATGACGCCGAACGAGGACCTCGAACGCCGAGCGGTCACCGCCAACGGCCAGGACGACCAGGTCCTCATCGCTGCGTGGGTCGTCGTCGTGGCGGGGTCTTCGAGGACGAACGGTGGTCGATTGGAGCTCGCTTGCCAAGGACATCCTCCGGCGCGGGAGATCGCCCGTTCGAGCCGCGCCTGCTGTTATTACGACGGCCCGCCGGAATGGTTTCACCTCCAAAGAGGCTACCATCGGGACCGACGACCGGCTCCCTTTGCGGATTGACATGAGCCCGGTCGACCGTGTTAGGATATCGCGGTCTGGCTAACCCTCTATGGCATAGGGACTTGGAGCGAGTCACGTGTCCCCAGGTCGAGCCGTAAGGATGGATCTAGTCCCTCTCTCACCGCAGGTGAGCAAGCAGATCGAGTCGGTGCTTGCCGGGGATTCCCCGGACGGAGGCACCCCGTGGGCAGCACTCCGCGCGCTGGCGTCGACCCACGGCTCAGGCGTCTACAGCGAGGTGGTCGAGCGGCTGGTCCATATCGAATTGGGCGGGGAGGCGGCGGCCTCGTTCCTCGATCGGATCGCCGTCCATCAGGCCGATCTGGCGGCAGGTCTCGGACGTGACCCGGGCTTCATGATCGCGGTGGCCGATTTCAGTACCAACATCGAACCTGTACTGAAGAATCCCGCCGTCGTCGAGACCGAGTTCTTGCGTCGCATCGAGCGGTCCGCCGTGACGGATTCGCTGACCAGCCTTTTCAATCGGCGCTACCTCGATCGGGCGCTGCGAATCGAGATGCGCAGATCGGAGCGCTATCGGCGGGATACGTCGCTCCTGATGCTCGATCTCGATCGGTTCAAGGAGATCAACGATCGTCGGGGGCATCGCTTCGGCGATCGTGTCCTGACGACCGTCGGTAGCGTCATGGCGAGAGCTGTACGAGAGGCCGATGTCGCCTGCCGCTTTGGCGGTGAAGAGTTTGCGGTGATCCTCCCGGAGACGGATCGTCTGGGTGCTTTGACCGTCGCCGAGAGAATCCGTCAGGCCGTGTTTACGTGTTTCGATCGTCATCCGATCGAGGGTCAAAAGATCCGCGTCACGGTCTCCGGGGGGATAGCGGTGAGTCCTGCCGACGGCTCCGACGTGGAGACTCTCACGGAGCATGCCGATCAGGCGCTCTACCGGGCGAAATCGCTGGGTCGAAATCAGATCAGCATCTACTTCGACGAGAAACGGCGATCGACCCGTTATCCGGTTCGACCACGGACCCTCGCGCGGGTGGCGGCGAAACCCGCAGGCACGCAACGGGTACGGCCGGTAAACCTCAGCCTCGATGGCGCCCTGTTCGCGACGGAGATTTTTCTGGCTCCATCGCAGACCGTCGAGTTCATCCTCGGTCAGCGCGACCCTCTCGTCATGCCGGCGACGGTTGTGCGAGTCGAGGAGGACGATCGGGCCCGAACCCGCAACGTTGCAGTTCGGTTCCTCTGTCGAATGGCACCCGAGGCATTGTCTCACCACATCGTCACGCGTCGCAGGAACACACAGCGAGGCCAATCGCGATGATTCCCCACGAGAGACTCGACGCGTTGCGCAGTCGGTTGGTCGATCTTCTGGCGGAGGACGCACACAACGTCGACAGGCTCCTCTCGCAACTGCAGGCGTTGTCGCACGAGACGGGTCTCGACGTTCACGCGGCTGCGTTGCTGATATTGACCCGGCTCACTTTTCGTGAAGACGAGGCGCGACGCCACTGGGAAGCGATTGTCGGGCATCGCGAGAAGATGGGCGAAACACTCGGGAGAGATGTCGGTCTCCGTGTGGCGCTGATGGACTACTTCGTCAACGAGAATCGGAATCTACTGCGACCAACGCTCATCGATCTCGAGATGGTCGAGGCTGCCGAGCGTGAGACGCCCAACGATTCACTCACCGGACTGCTCGCCGATCTCCCGTTCCGAACGGCGGTTCAGAAGGAATGTCGTCGAGCACGTCGCTACACCCAGAAGATGTCGGTTGTCGTCTTCGATATCGACGACTTCGAAGAAGTGAACCTGCGAAACGGTCGGGCGTTGGGGGATCGGCTCCTTCGGGAGGCTGCCATCCTCGTGAGCAACAAGATTCGTGACATTGACATCGCGGGTCGCCCGGGCGAAGACGAGCTGACGGTTTTGCTGCCCGAGACGGACGGAAATGGCGCCCTCCTGGTGGCGGAGAGATTCCGCCGCGAGTTCGAGAGCTATTTCGCACGTCGAGAGTGCCAGGGGCGCCCGGTCCAACTCAAGATCTCGGCGGGCGTCGCTTCGTACCCTGCAGACGCGACGTCGGCCCACGAGTTGTTGGAGCGTGCCGCGCAGGCTCTGTACTCCGCGAAGGCAGGCGGCAAGAACATGGTGCAGCGCTACCAACCCGAGCGTCGTCGGTTTCTCCGCCTCGAGTTGGAGCCCGGACGTTTCGAGATCGAGGTGCTGTCTCCGCGAGAGGCGGGTCGTGGAACCCTTCGCGACCTCAGTCACAGCGGCTTGCTTTTCACGGGTCCTGAGCCGCTGGAGGTCGGGGAGCGGATCGAGATTCGCGTGACCGGAGGGCAAGAGGAGCGCGGGCATCCACCGCTCAGCGCCCGGGGTCAGGTCGTGCGTCTCGAGGAGCTTCCCATTCAGTTTCCGGTCCCAGCGGAGACCGAGGAGGCTGGCGATCGTTACGAGATCGGGATGGCGTTCGATCTCGGCTCTCTCGGTGGCGGCGACGACCTGCTCGAGTTCCTCGAGTGGACCCGACGGAATGTTGTCGGAACAACGACGTGACCCGCGCCATCGGGATCGACACGGCGACCGCCATGGCCGAGGTCGCCTGCGTCGAGTTTGACCGAACCAACGACTCGGAGCCGCGAGTCTGCTCGACGGTTCGCCGCCCGATGAAGGGCTCCCACGCCGTCCATCTGTCCGCGTTGCTCGATGAGGCACTGGAGGAGGCCGGCTGGAATCGAACCGACCCCGAGGGCTGGGTTGCGGTTCGCGGTCCCGGTTCGTTCACGGGTGTGCGGATCGCGCTGGGCGCGGTCCAGGGTCTTGGGTTTGCGTCCGGACACACCGTCAGAGGCGTCGATCGGCTAACGGCCATGGCTGCGAAGGCCGGGCGGGGCTCGCTTCCACGAGTCCCGTTGATGGGTGCGGGGCGTGGAGAGGTGTACGGCGCCAGGTTCGATGCCACGGGTATGCCCCCCGTCGTACGAACCCCTCCGTCGGTTGCCCGGCCCGCTCATTTCCTGGACCCGAATTCACCGGCACGTGTCGTGGTCGATCGAATCGGTGAGATCGACGGGTTGGACGCCAAGATGCTACCGACGGGCTACGTGCTCGAGGAGTTATCCGCCGGTATTGCGGCGGCTGCCACCGCACTCGCCTTCGACGAGACCTTTCTTGCAACCGACGGTGCGCCGGTCGCACCGCTCTACATCCGACCGTCCGATGCAGAAATCAAGCGCAGGGGATGAGCGGTTGGAGATCCTGACGTCAGACCATCTGCCGGTGGTGGGAGAGTTGGAGGCTCGTTGCTTCAGCGCCCCGTGGTCGGTCGACGGGATTCGGGAGACACTCGACGAAGGCGGCAGCGGGACGGTCCTCCATCGCGGAGACCTGCTCGTCGGCTACCTCCTGACACGGCGCCTTCCGGTTGGAGTTGAGATTCTCAAGTTGGGAGTCGAGCCGAATCAACGCCGGCGCGGTTTCGCTCGCAGGTTGGTGCAGGATGGCCTTCGACGTTGGACTGCGGATGGCGTCGAGAGTGTCTGGCTCGAGGTTCGCGAATCCAACAATGCTGCGCGACGTCTCTATGCAGGCTACGGATTCGTGGAGGTGGGACGTCGCCCGCACTACTACCTGGCGCCGGTCGAGGATGCTCTGGTATTGAGCCTCGACCTTGGCGAATTCCCGGACGGGGAGCGGTGATCATGAAGCTGGATCGAGAAGCCTGGCAGTTCGTCCTGCCGCTAGCGGTCGTTACAGCGCTGGCGTTCTGGTGGCACCCGCTCGCAGGTTTGTTGCCGCTTCTGGCGTTGCTGTTTACGGGCTGGTTCTTTCGTGACCCGGCCCGCGATTCCGAGGTCGCGGTGGAAGGCTGGCTAGCGCCCGCCGACGGTCGAGTGTTGGCGACCCATCCTGAGCGACTCTCGATCTTCATGAACGTCTTCAATGTCCATGTCTGTCGATCGCCGATCGCCGGTCGAGTGACTCACGTCGAACATCACGACGGTCAGTTCCTTGCCGCCTACCGCGATGACGCGCCGGACGCCAATGAGCGTACGGAAATCCTCGTGGAGGGGGACGGCGGCCCCTGCCGATTCGTCCTGGTCGCCGGTCTCGTGGCGCGTCGGATCGTCTGTCGGGTTCGCGTGGGCGATACGGTCAAACGTGGCGATCGGGTGGGAGTGATCCGATTCGGCTCCCGGGTCGATGTTCATTTTCCGGCGGGTCGCAGAACCAAGCTCTCTGCCGGGGACCGAACCGTGGCCGGCGAGACACCCATCGCCTAGGGACGGGCGTCGGGTTCCCCGCTAGGGATATAGTGTGGGCTGGAGCTCGGAGATAGATGATCAAACCCAGACGCAAGCGCCGCCGCGGAATCTACCTGTTGCCGACACTGTTCACGGTCGGGAATCTGTTCTGTGGATTCAGCGCGATCATTCAATCGATGGACGGGCACCTCACAAGTGCCGCGATCTTGATCGTCGTGGCCGGTGTGCTTGATGGGCTCGACGGGCGAATTGCACGATTGACCAACACGACATCGGAGTTCGGCTTCGAGTTCGACTCGTTGGCCGACCTCGTCTCGTTCGGTCTGGCTCCCGCCGTGCTCGCGTACGCGTGGGTCCTCAAGCCGTTCGAGCGAGTGGGGTGGCTGGTCGGGTTCATCTTTGTTGTCTGCGCCGCCATGCGTCTTGCTCGATTCAATCTCCGGAACACGGTTCAGGAGAAGCGCCACTTCGCGGGTCTGCCTTCACCCGCCGCAGCCGGAATCTTCTCGAGTCTGATGTTGACGTTCCCGAACGCGTTCAATGAGGGAACTGCGGTCGCGGCACCGATAGCGATCGTCATCTTCCTTGCCTTGTTGATGGTCTCCCGTGTCCGCTACCCGGCGTTCAAGGATCTGGGACTGAGCGATCGCAAGTCGTACTTCGTCGTGTTGCCGGTTGCGGTATCGATCGTGGCCATCGTGCTCTTCAGAGAATGGGCACTGCTTGGGATGGGCGTCGTTTACCTGTTGTCCGCGCCGGTCAGTGGTCTCTGGTCCTGGCGTCGTCGTTCACGTCGAGAATCGCAGGCCACGTCGGCCGAGGAGAGCGTCGGTGACGGAACTCCAGTCCGCTAAACCATCGAAATCCGGGACTGCCCGGGTTGCGATCCTCGGAGCCGCGTCTCGCGAAGGGGTCGCGATTCGTGACGTCCTGACCGAGAGACGGATTCCGGGATCCCGTGTCGATCTGTTTGGCGATGACGGTGAAGAAGCGCAGATCGGTGAGTACGCGGGGGAGGCCAGACTCATTCAGCCGCCGATCTTCGAGGAGATTCGAGAGTTCGACGTCGTGTTCGTGTGCGAGGCCGGACCGGTGGTGGATAAGCTCGTGGCCGATCCGACACGAAACGGCGTCGTGATCGACGTCACCGGCACGATTCCACCGTCGAGCCAGGCGCTTCTCGTCGACCTGGATCTTGGGTCCGAAGAGGCACCCACTGGGTCGGTGCTGATAGCGCCGCATCCGCTGACGCTCATCCTGGCGAAACTTCTGGCACCGATCCAACGCCTGGTCGATCTGGACGACGTGGTCGCCACGGTACTTCGTCCCGTCGCGGACTTCGGCGAGAAGGGGATCGACGAACTTCGTGAGCAGACGGTGCTTCTCCTGAATTTCTCCGAGGTCCCGACCGAGGTGCTGGGGCAACAACTGGCGTTCAACGTCGTCCCTGCCGGCCGTCTGTCGTGTGAGACGGCCGACGAGACGGATGTGATTCGCGGACAGGTGCAACACCTGGTGCGTTGGGATCGACCCCGGCTGAGCTTGTCATTGATTGCGGTCCCGGTGTTCTACGGGCATGCGCTACAGATCAGTCTCAAGCCGTCCTCCGCGATCGACGTCGATGTGTTGCGTGCGGCGATGGCCGCGGCCGATATCTCGTTGCCCGAAGGGGATGCCGCGGCGCAGACACCGCTGGACATCATCGGCGAGGAGAGACTGCAGGTCGCACGGATCGACGTCGAGGACACCGGTCGCATCTCCCTCTGGGCGATTGCCGGGGAAGCACAGAAGCGAGCGGCGAGCCATGCGGTTCGCCTCGCGGGCGCCGTGAAGCCGTTGTAGCCCATGGCGTACTCTTTCTTCCTCGCACTCCGTTATCTTCGTGTTCACCGTGGTCACACGTTTCTTTCCGTGATCACGTTGATCTCCGTTGCCGGCGTCGCCGTCGGAGCCGCGGCCCTGGTCATCGCATTGTCGCTGATGGCCGGGTTCGAGGCCGACGTGCGAGATCGGATCCACAGCGGAAGCGCCCACCTGACCGTCACCAGTCGATTCGAAGATACGTTTGGCGATGTGGAGACGCTGCTTGCGGCCGTCCTCTCGGTGAAGGGTGTTGAGGCCGCCGGTCCCGTTCTCTATTCCCCCGCGATGATCACAGCCGACGGAAACGGTTCGACCCCTCAGTACATCCAACTGTACGGCGTGGACCCCTGGCGGCATACCGCGGTCGTGCTTGGTAAAGACCCCGAGCCGACGGCTTTCGAGGCGTTGGCCAACTCCTCTGCGGGGCGCCGCCCCGGAATGGTGCTTGGCGAACAGCTCGCCAGGACCCTCGGCGTTACGACGGGGGATGAAGTGAGGGTGCTGGTCCCCCGGGTCGGGCTGACACCCTGGGGTGTCGCACCGCAGAGTCAGCTATTCGAGATGGTCGGAACCTACCGCTCCCGACACTTTCAGGAAGACTCCCAGCGGGCGTACATCCAGGTCCCCGCGGCGCAACGCCTCCTGCGCGCCCCGGAGCAGGCGACCTGGGCAGAGGTGCGGTTACAGGAGATCGACGACCTGCCGGTGATGAAGGAGCGCCTGCAAGAGGCGCTCTTCCCAGAGTGGATCGTCGTCGATCTGATCGAGCAGAACAAGGACCTCCTCAGGGCTCTCAACACCGAGAGGATCTTGTTGTTCCTGGCGATCGGTCTGATCGTGGTTGTCGCCGCCCTGAATATCGTCTCGACGTTGATTCTGATGGTCAACGACAAGATCCGCGATATCGGTACCCTGACCGCGCTCGGGGCCCGCCCGACGGGTGTTGCGGCCGTGTTCGTCCTTCAGGGACTGGTCATCGGGATTCTCGGCACCATCAGCGGTCTGATCCTGGGCACCGCGATCTCTTACTGGCTGCACGCCGGCGAGGTCATCCAACTCAACCCGGACGTCTACTACCTCTCGTTCGTTCCGTTCCAGACTCGGCCCATCGACCTCGTCTGGATCGGTGTTGCCGCGCTTGCCGTCTCGCTGCTGGCGACCATCTATCCGGCATCGAAGGCGGCCCGACTGCGTCCGGTGGAAGCGTTGCGTCATGACTGATTCCTCGAGAGTCGTTTTGCGTGCGGAGGGGCTTGGCCGCACTTATCGCTCGGGACCCAGGCCGGTCACCGTTCTGGATAATCTCTCCGTCGAGGTGAGCGCGGGAGAGTCCCTCGCGATTGTCGGTGAGTCCGGAGTCGGCAAGTCGACGCTTCTCCAGCTGATGGGTGGGCTGGATCGACCGGATTCGGGGGAGCTCACCGTCGACGCCGTGGACCTGCGTCGGGCATCCACCGAGCAACTGGGAGAGTTCCGAAATCGTTCGGTGGGCTTCGTCTTCCAGGCCCACCATCTGTTGCCCGAATTCACGGCGCTCGAGAACGTCGAGATGCCGTTCCGGATCGGCGGGCGCCTGTCGGGGGCTCGTGATCGCGCAAGAGCGGTCCTCGCGGATCTCGGGCTGGAATCCAGGTTGGATCATCGTCCCGCAGAGCTGAGTGGTGGCGAACAGCAGCGCGTCGCGATCGCACGAGCGGTCGTGGGCGGCCCCAAATTGGTCCTGGCCGACGAACCGACCGGCAACCTCGATCCAGGGACAGGCGCGAAGGTCTTCGACGTCCTAAGCGAGCTCCAGCGCGAACAGGGGTTCGCCCTGGTCCTCGCGACCCACAGCGAACGGCTCGCCGCGGGCTGCACACGGATCTTGCGCCTCGCGGACGGGGGGCTGCACCCACTGTCCGAGGACGAACGAGAGTCGTACTTTCGAGGGCTTGGCGTGTAACCCCCCCCAGGACCTATGCTATAGATGAAGCGGGAACTTCCGCTGAACGTCATGAAACGGGGCGGTAGGCTTGATGTTCGAAAAGCTGACAGAAAAAGCGAAACGAGTCCTCTTCCTCGCGCGTTACGAGGCCAGCCAGCAGAGCGCGCAGCACATCGGCTCCGAGCACATCCTCCTGGGGCTCCTCAAAGAGCCGGAAGAGTCGATTCGAGAGCTGTTCAACCGCGCCAATGTCTCGATCGATTTACTCCAGGCGGAACTCGAGCGCCGGGGTCCCATGCGAGAGAAGCTCTCGACCTCGGTAGAGATTCCGTTCAGCGACGAGACGAAGAAAGTTCTCGAGTATGCCGAGGAAGAGTCCGAGCGACTCATGCATTCCAGCATCGGCTCGGAACATCTCTTACTGGGACTCCTGCGTATGGAGGAGTCGACCGCCGGACGGCTTCTCGTCGAACGAGGCATGCGTCTCTACGCGGTCCGTGAGGACGCCGTCAATCTGCACAAGCGTCGTTCGCTTCCGAAGAAGAAGAAAGAGACTCCGTTCCTCAACGAATTCTCTCGGGATCTCTCGGAGATGGCCGAGCGCCACGTCTTCGATCCGCTGATCGGTCGCGAAGCCGAACTAGAGCGCGTCATTCAGATCCTGTCGCGTAGAAGGAAGAACAACCCGGTCCTCCTGGGTGAGCCCGGTGTCGGCAAGACCGCGATCGTCGAGGGTCTTGCCACGCGAATCATCGAAGGGGACGTTCCTCCATCGCTGATGAGCAAGCGTCTCCTGGCGCTCGACCTTTCTCTCGTCGTCGCAGGAACCAAGTATCGCGGGCAGTTCGAAGAGCGTCTCAAGGGAATCATCGCGGAGCTGACAAGCACAGAGGACGTGATCATCTTTATCGATGAGATCCACTCCCTCATCGGTGCCGGATCGGCGGAGGGTTCCCTGGACGCCGCCAACATCCTCAAGCCCACGCTTTCGCGCGGTGAGGTGCAGTGCGTCGGCGCGACGACGCCGCGGGACTACCACAAATATATCGAAAAAGACCGTGCCCTTGTGCGTCGCTTCCAACCCATCAACATCCGTCCGCCCTCAGAGGACGAGACCTTCGAGATCCTGACCGGCGTCAAGGAACGCTACGAGCGGTTCCATGGTGTCCGGTTTGGAGAAGAGGCGATTCGAGCCGCCGTCTATCAGTCCAATCGGTACATCACCGATCGGTTCCTTCCCGACAAGGCGATCGACGTCCTCGACGAGGCCGGTGCACGGGTGAAGCTGGGGAAGAGCACCTCCTATGCGGAGATCAAGCGTATCGAACGTGAGTTGAAGCGTGCCGTCGACGGCATGAAGAGCGCGCTCGCCCGCAAGGACTTCGACGAGGCGGTGGCATTTCACGACGAGGAAGTGACACTTCGGCGCCGTCACGAAGAACTCAAGCACGCCTATGAAGAAGAGTGCAACAAGATCCTCGACGTCGACCGCTCCCACGTCGAGGAGGTCATCTCTCGCTGGACCGGGATTCCTATCCAATCGGTCGCGGAGGAAGAGGCCGAGAAGCTGCTGCAGACCGAGGAATTCATGCATCGGCGAATCGTCGGGCAAGAGCCTGCCATCAGCGCTCTCGCGCGTGCCATCCGCCGTTCTCGAGCGGGGCTGAAGAATCCGAACCGGCCCATCGGCTCGTTCGTCTTCCTTGGTCCGACGGGCGTCGGCAAGACCGAGGTCGCCCGCACGCTGGCAGAGTTCCTGTTCGATTCAGAGCGCGCGCTCGTGCGGTTCGACATGTCGGAATACATGGAGCGGCATGCGATCGCCAAGATGATCGGCTCGCCGCCCGGCTATGTGGGTCACGAGGAAGGTGGCCAGCTGACCGAGCAGATCAAGCGAAAGCCCTACAGCGTCATCTTGCTGGATGAGATCGAGAAGGCCCATCCGGACGTCCTTAATATTCTGCTTCAGGTCCTTGAGGATGGCATGATCACCGACGCCTACGGTCAGGTCGTCGACTTCAAGAACACCATCGTGATCATGACCTCGAATATCGGCTCCCAGCATGTTGCCCGCGTAGGCAATCGACTCGGTTTCAAGGCCGAGGAGCAGGAGTCCGAAGCGTTCAAGGACCGTCGCGATTCCGTGATGTCCGAGGTGAAGCGCACGCTGAGCCCCGAGTTCATCAACCGCATCGACGAGATCATCGTCTTCGACGCCCTGGGTGAGGATCAACTGCAGCAGATTACCCGCATCATGATCGAGCGACTCAATGAGGGGATCGCAGATCGCGGGATCCGCCTGACGGTTTCTGACGAGGTCTGCCGATGGCTCGTCGATACCACTTGTCAGGACCGCTCCTTCGGCGCGCGGCCCCTTCGGCGGGCGATTCAGAGGCATATCGAAGACGCGCTTTCGGAGACTCTGATTCAGGGCAAGATGCCCCCTCGTGGGACGATCGAAGTCTACGTCTCCGGCGATAGCCTCGGATTTCGCGTTCAGGAGCAGGAAGAGGAGCAGGAGGCCTCGCCGGCCGAGGCCTGAGCCTGCCATTTGACGTCGGAACTGCGGCGCATCCAGAAATTTCGAAGTAGAATGCGGCGTTCGTCTACGAGCTTCGCTGCATGTCCCCCAAGCGCCAATCAATCCCAGGACTCCTCCTCGCCGCACTGATTTTCGTGCTGCCGCTGTTGGCGCATGCGCAGGCGGCGCCGCTGTCCGGCGATATCAAGATCATCGATGTCCAGGGGCTGCGCCGGATGACCGAGCAGGCGTTCATCCACGCCATGGGTGTCAAGGTCGGGGACCCCTACGACGTCGCCCGCCTCCGACGCCAGTTCAAGTCACTCTGGGCCCGAGGTCTGTTTGACGACCTCACGATGGAGGCGGAGGCGGCTCGCGACGGAGGCGTCGTGCTGGTCGTCAAGGTCACCGAGCGTCCGACGCTGAGCTCGATCACCTACGAGGAGGGGAGCGGCATTACGCGAACCGAGATCGAGGATCGACTCGCCGAGAGAGACATCGACCTTCATCTCGGGAAACCGGTCGATCCTGGCGCGATCGCAGGCGCGGAAGCCATAATTCGAGATCTACTCGGCGAGAAGGGATTCCTCGACGCCGATGTGACGTCGAAAATCACCCGAGTGACGGAGCGAACCCGATCGGTTGCGTTCAGTATCTCGAGTGGCGGCAAGACGCGCATTCGGAAGATCGAGTTCGAGGGGAACGAACTGTTTTCCGGCAGGAAGCTTCGATCGCAACTCGAACTCACGGAAGAACGACACTGGTGGTGGCCCTGGTCCGGCAAGAACCTTTACCACCCGGCCAAGTGGGACCAGGACGTGTCGGGCGTTCGCCAGCTCTACCAGAACCTCGGGTATCTGGATGTGGAGATCCGTGCCCCCGTCGTGACGATCATCGCGACCGACGAGGAAGACGACAAGAAACCCAAGAAGAAGAAACGTGAAAAGCCGGAAGCCGACTCAGCGGAAGACGAGCCGGCAGTGGATGTGGGAAGTCTTTCGCGGTCCGAGGCCAAGAAACACGCACGACGACAGGCAAAACTCGAAAAGAACCGCCGAAAGCAGGAGAAGAAGGAGAAGGCCGTCAAGCGCTGGGCCTATCTCAAGGTTCCGATTACCGAGGGCCCCCAGTACACCCTGGGAACGGTGCAGTTCGAGGGGAACGACGGGGTCTTCCCGGACGCGATCCTCCGGCGGGCGATCCCGATCGCGACCGGCGATATCTTCCGTAATGACCGGGTCGACGCCGGTGTCGATTCGATCACGACGGGCTATGAGGATCGTGGGCATCTCTACGCCACGGTCGTGCGGCGGATCGATCGCGATGCGGAGAACAGGGTCGCCGATGTTACGATCAGTGTCGAAGAGGATTATCCGTACCTCGTCTCGCGCATCGATTACCTTGGCAACTCCAAGACGAAGGACGCGGTCTTGCGCCGGGAGACGCCATTGCTCGAGGGGGGGCTGTTCAGTCGCACCCGTCTCGAGCAGACGAAACGACTCGTCAATCGACTGGGTTACTACTCCGTTGACGGCGAACCCATCATCGAGCCCGACGAAGAAAATCGCACCGTCAACGTCAAATTCCCCGGAACCGAGCAGGGCAAGAACGAGATTCAGGTCGGAGGCGGGTTCAGCGGGCTGAACGGCGCTTTCTTCAACGGTGTCTATTCGACGAGGAACTTTCTCGGTCGGGGACAGACCCTCTCGACATCGATTCGTCTCGGTGGGCGATCGGATCAGTACCAGATCTCGTTTCAGGAGCCGTGGTTCCTGGGACGACCCTATCAGTTGGGATTCAGCCTGTTCCGCCGGGATGTGGACTTCGGCGACACACTCCAGAGCAAGAGCAGCGGTGGGAGTCTCACTCTGGGCAAGAGCCTCAATCGCAACTCGCAGATCAGCCTGCAGTACAACTTCCAGGATGTCTCGTCCCGCACGATCCTGACGCCGGCCGGCGGAGTTGGCATCGGGCAGGTGGCGGAGGTCATCGAGACCAGTAACAAGGTGTCGAGCGTCACACCGGTCTATCGGTTCAGCACGATCAACAACCCGTTCCGACCCAGTGGCGGTAAAGAGTTCCAGGCGTTCTTCGAGGTCGCCGGCGGGCCTCTCGGTGGGGATACCAACTTCCTGCGACCACAGATCCGCTACACTCATTACCATCGGGGGAAACGACTCCGGAAGGCGTTCCTGGCGTTCCACGGCGAACTCGGTTACGTCGCGGACTGGAAGGATGGTTCTCCCAACGACCAGTCTGCGATCGGCGGAGTCCCGCGCTTCCGTCGATTCTGGCTGGGGGGCGATACGTTCGGTCCTCGTGTGTTCGAGACTCGCTCGATCACCCCGTTGCGTTACATTGAGATCAACCCGGACGGGTCGATTGGCGAGGTGCTAGGCGACCCGCGCCGTCTGTCGCCCGCGGATCTGGTCTCCAGCAATGGCGTTCCGGTCACCGTAGAAGTCGGCGGCAACCGCTTTTACTTGCTCCAGGGCGAGTATGTGCGACCATTGAACGAGCAGGCGGAGCTGGCGTTCTTCCTCGACGTCGGGGATACCCTGTTCGAGGATCAGTCACTCGGATTTGATACCATGAGAGTGGCTGCGGGTGTGGAGCTTCGGTTTTACTTGCCAATTTTCCCAGTGCCGTTGCGGTTAATCTGGGGCGTGCCCATACGCGATCTCGTCGGGGATGAGTCAACGAATTTCCAGTTCTCGATCGGTCGCAGTTTCTAGAGCGAAGAGGAATCCAATGCGAATCAACCGTCAGTCTATCCAACTCATCGTCCTGGCCGTGGGTCTCCTTCTTGCGAGCAGTGCGATGGCCCAGCAGACGACCATGAAGATCGGCGTATTCGACCCGAACCGCGTGTCTGCAGAGGCCGCGGATGCGCTCCGTGCCCAGCAGGCGCTGCAAGCCGTGCGCGACTCCAAGCAGCAGGCCATCTCCCAACAAGAGACCGCGATTCAGGCTCAGCAGCAACAACTTCAACAGCAGGCGCTCTCGCTATCTACCGATCGTCGCATCGACATGGAGTTGAACATCCAGCGTCAGATCCTGGAGATCAACGCGCAGAAGGACCTCTCCCAGCGCGAGTTGCAGCTTGAATTGGCCGCCGCCGAGTCTCGCTTCAATGAGCAACTACGTGCGGTGCTCGACGCATTTGCGAAACGCGAATCGTTCGATCTGATCCTCGACACGGGTGCCATCGCGTGGGCCGGTCAGAGTGCCGACGTGACCACCGCTCTGATTGATCAGTTCAATCAGATGTTCCCGGTTGACGGCAACTAACCATCACGGTGGGAACGGAGTTCACACTCGCGGAGCTTGCCGATGCGGTGGGTGGTCGTGTCCTCGGTGACGACGGCCGTCTCGTCGTTCGTGTCGCGACACTCGCAGACGCGGATGTCGATGCGCTGAGTTTTCTGACCAATCGCAAGTACCGCAATGACGCGACGACCTCCGCAGCCGGGGCATTCCTGGTTGGCGAAGACGCGGTCAGCGGGAATACTCCGGACCCCGCGCTGGCCGGACGCGACCTGGTCGTCGCGCCAAGTCCGTACCTGGCACTCGCGAAAATACTGGCGAAGTTCCACCCGCAGTCCCGCCCGACGCCGGGCGTGGATCCGGACGCCCGTGTTGGCGCCGATGTCGAGATCGGTGAACGAGTTCACGTCGGTCCGTACTCGGTGATCGAAGCCGGCTGCCGACTGGCCGATGACGTCGTCGTCAGCGCCGGCTGTTATGTGGGCCATCAATCGGCCATCGGCGAGCGGACGATGATTCATCCTCGCGTGGTGCTCTATTCGGGGACCAGCGTGGGGGCCGACTGCATTCTTCATGCCGGAGTCGTACTAGGCGCGGATGGTTTTGGTTTTGCTCAGGCGGATGGCAGGCACCACAAGATTCCTCAGGTGGGTACCGTCGTCGTCGAGGACGACGTCGAGATTGGTGCTAACTCGGCGGTCGATCGCGGCGCGATCGGGGAGACGCGGATTGGCGCCGGAAGTAAACTCGACGATCTTGTGATGATCGCCCACGGAGTGAAGACGGGACGCGGGGGACTCTTCGTCGGCCAGAGCGGTGTTGCCGGAAGTTCGGTGATCGGGGACCACGTGACGGTTGCCGGCCAATCGGGTGTCGCCGGTCATCTGACGATTGGAGATCGAGTCGTGATCGCCGCGAAGTCGGCGGTGTTTTCCGATATCGACCCCGACTCTTTCGTGGCCGGGGTTCCTGCGATCGATCATCGTGAATGGAAACGAATTCATGCCTCTTCGCGTAGACTGGGCGAGATGCGTGGCGAGATCAAGGAGTTGCGGCGTCAGATAGAGGAGCTGCAACGGAGGAGTGAGTCGTGATGGACATCGGCGGAATCATGAAGAGTATTCCGCATCGCTATCCGCTGCTGTTGATCGATCGCATCCTGCGAATGGAGCCCGGAAAAGAGATCGAGGCGCTCAAGAACGTCACGATCAACGAGGGGTTCTTCGAGGGGCATTTCCCGGGTGCGCCGGTGATGCCCGGTGTCCTGATCATCGAGGCGATGGCCCAGGCCGGGGCAGTACTCCTTCTCCACGACATGCCGGGCAGAGAGGAACGATTGGTCTATTTCTCCGGCATCGACAAGGCCCGTTTCCGGCGTCCGGTCGTCCCCGGCGATCAGCTGATGTTCAAGGTTGAGGTTCTCAAGTTGCGGTCTCGAACGTGCAAGATGCGTGGCAAGGCGTTTGTCGACGGCCAGCTCGCCGCGGAGGCGGAGATCATGTCGGCCCTCGTTGATCGTGAGGCCTAGCGTGGCAGAGGGTTGCAAGATCGATCCGTTGGCGCAGGTCGACGAATCGGCGGTTCTCGCTGAGGGCGTCGAGGTGGGCCCGTTCTGCGTGGTCGGACCGGGCGTCACGATCGGCGCCGGAACGATCCTGACATCCCACGTTTCGCTCACCGGACCGACGACCCTCGGAGCTCGCAATCGCGTCTCGCCGTTTGCGTCCATCGGGGGGCCTCCACAGGACCTGAAGTACGACGGCGAGCCGACGAAGCTGGTCGTGGGGGATGACAACGATATTCGCGAGTCGGTGACCCTTAATCGGGGGACCGTCGGCGGAGGTGGCGTCACAAGGTTGGGGAACGGCAATCTCCTGATGGCCTACACTCACATCGGCCACGATTGCCTCGTAGGCGATCGGAACATCCTCGCCAACGCCGCGACACTTGCCGGACATGTCGAAATCGGTAATGACGCCACGGTCGGTGCGTACAGCGGTATCCATCAGTTTTGTCGTGTCGCCGATCACGCGTTCATCGGTGGGTATTCCGTCGTGACCCAGGACGCGATGCCGTGGGTGATGACCGTCGGGAATCGTGCAAAGGCGTACGGTCTGAACCTCGTCGGGCTGAAACGCGGCGGGGTTCCCCGAGAGACGATCACGGCGCTCAAGAAGGCCTATCGGATGCTCTTTCGCTCCGGTGAGACGCTCGAGACCGCGGTCGATACCGTTGACGCCGAGCTGGGTCAGTACACGGAAGTTAAACAGCTCCTCGAGTTTATTCGGTCGAGTGAGCGGGGCGTCTGCCGCTAGGAGCCGCGACGATGTCGGAGAAAATTCCCGTAGCTGTCGTGGGGGTGGGGCACCTTGGCCGCCATCACGCGCGTCTCTACGCTGCATCGCCGCTGGCCGATCTGGTCGCGGTCGTCGATCACGACGCGGACCGTGCCGCGGCCATCGCATCCGAGTTCGGGACGGTCGCCCTTGGCGATCCCTCGGAGTTGGTCGGGCGGGCGGTCGCGGTCAGTGTCGCCGTCCCGACGGACTCCCATCGACGCGTCGCCGAACCACTCCTGTCCAGTGGCATCGATGTTCTGATCGAGAAGCCGATCGCGCCCAGTCTCGAGGACGCCGAGGCCATCAATCGTCTTGCCGAGTCCCATGGCCGACGGGTGATGGTGGGTCATACAGAACGTTTCAATCCCGCGTTCCAGGCACTGGCAGGGGCGGTGGACGCACCCCGCTTTGTCGAGGTTCATCGGCTGGCGGCCTTTACGGCCAGAAGCACGGATATCGATGTCGTCCTCGATCTGATGATCCATGATCTCGACCTCCTGCTGCACCTGGACGGAACCGAACCGGAATCCGTCGACGCGGTGGGGGTCTCTGCACTGACCGACAAGGTCGATATCGCCAATGCTCGGATTCGCTTTCGGTCGGGGTGCGTGGCGAATCTGACGGCCAGTCGGATATCTGCAGAACCGATTCGCCGAGTGCGGGTCTTTCAGGCGCGAACCTATCTCTCGTGCGACACGGGCCAGAAAAAGGTCTCGCGTCATCGCCTGGTGCCGAAACCGGGCGAAGCCCCCACGATCCAATTCGACCAGCTGCCCGTGGCCGACGAGGAGCCTCTCGGCGCCGAACTTCACGCCTTCCTGACCTGCATTCGAGACAACAGCGCCCCACCGGTCGATGGTCGGCAGGGTCAGAACGCGCTAGAGCTTGCGTTTCGTGTTCGTGACGCGATCGCCAGTTCTCCGTTCGCCGGTTGATGTCCCCGGCGCTGGAATCAGCGCTGCGGGCCCTTCTGCAACAGGGGCTTGACCAGGGTCGATTCTCGGCGGCGGCCGTGGGCGTCCACGACGCAAACGATGAAGAGTTCACGGTTCTTGCGGGTCGCCACGCATCCCATTCCGATGCCGCTCTCGTCTCGGTTCGATCCCAGTTCGATCTCGCATCGTTGACGAAGCCGTTGGCCACGGCGACGCTGCTCCAGTTGGCGGAGGAAGAAGGGCGGGTCGACCTCGATGCGCCGGTCGGGCCGTGGATCCCGGAGCTGTCGGGAAGTTCCTATGCCGATGTCCGTATCTCGGAGTTGGCGCGTCACGAGTCGGGGCTGCCCAGTTGGAGTCCGCTGGCGAGTCTCGAAGGTGGGCTCAAAGCGTGGCTGCCACAGATTGCACGACTGGCGCCTGCGACACCCCGTGGGCAGACCCTCTATTCGGATCTTGGCTACCTCATACTGGGAGAGCTACTCGAGCGCCTACACGGCGTGAATCTGGACGCTCTGTTTTCGGATCGCGTCGTCGGCGGGGATCTTCAATCGACGATCGGATTTCATGCAGACGCGGCGTCGTCCATTGCCACGGAGCAGGGCAACGATTTCGAGATGAAGCTGGCCGGCAATTCGGATTTCCCGCGACGGGTCACCATCGCTGCGGGGGAGGTGCACGACACCCACGCTTGGGCACTTGGCGGTGTGGCGGGTCACGCGGGGCTGTTCGGTACGTTGTCCGCCGTGATCGAACTGGGTCGTCGCCTGCTCCCGGGTGGGCCGTTGGCGGCCGAGCGACGATCTCTCGAGAGAAGATTCGGCCACGGGGGCCAGGCTCCGAGGACGTTCGGCTGGCAGCGGGCGCGCGACAGCGTGGCGGTTCGGGAGATCCTCTCCGAGCGGGCGATCGGGCACCTGGGTTTTACCGGAACCAGCCTCTGGCTGGAGCCCGAGGTAGGCCAGGTGTTCGTGCTGTTGACCAATCGAATCCATCCGCGGGTTTCCGAGGTCGATTTCCAGCCGTTTCGCCGCGAGGTTCACCGACTCCTGGTTCCGGGAGGATAGCAACGCTCGCGGCGAGATCATCGGTCGCGTCCTAGAATGGTAAACGCCCATGCAATCCACGAATCTCACGCGACGCAACCGTGACGGAGGGGACCGATCCATCGGTCTTCCGGTTGCGTTCGTGGTCTCTCTCGTCTTTCATGGGCTGATCCTCCTCGTCAGCCTCTGGATTCCGTTCGGGTCGGCCGCCAAGCCGGTAGACGAGCCTCCCGACGACATCGTGTTCAGCTTCACGCCGGTGAAAGACGAGTCTCTGCTGCGGGTTGTCGATACATCGGACCTCGACGTCGAGGACTCCAGTTTCGATACCGATACGATTCGCGCATCACCGACGCCGGCGGCCGAATTCCTGCCGTCGCCCACCGCCGGTGGAGGCGGAGGCGACACGGCAGCCGCGGAGACGCCGCCAGAACCGATCGTTCCGCCACAGCCCGAGTCCGAGCCCAGGAGCGCAGAGCAACCGCCGGACCGAACGGTCGACGAGGAGCTCGAACAGAGCGAGCAGCCGGACCCGGAGGCGCTCGATGAAAGTGAGCAGGATGCCGCATCGACTCTCGACGAGGCACCGGATGCCGAGCTACTTCGGCAACTCGAAGAACGACGCGCCTCGCGTCCAATCGATTTCGATCGTGCGCTACGTGACTTCGAGGAGCAGGTCCAGGCGGTCCGAGAACGTCAGGCGCCGCTGGGGCCGCGCGGGAAGAGGCCATCTAACGTCTTCGTTCCCGATGTCAGCGTCGTCGAGAATACGGGATACGGGTTAGGGAACCTTCGATTCGAGAGCGCCGACTACGACTGGGAGGATTATGGTCGTCAGGTCTACTGGGCGATCTGGAGAGCCTGGCACAACCGGATCCTCGCAACGACGGACGAGTTCGAGCTGTGGGGGCGAAACAACGGTACCGCGATCCTCCAGGACGAGGTGAGTATCCGATTCACGATCGTCGAGAGCGGGGAGGTCGTGGGGATCTCCGTCGAGGCCCCATCGTCCTGCGGACCCCTGGATTTCTCGGCGACGGACGCGCTGGCCGAGGTCATCCTCCCGCCGCTTCCTGACGATTTTCCGCGGGCCCAGGAGACGGTCCACGCCCGGTTCGTCGCCACGGCAGATTTACGGTTCATGCGCCGCTATCTCCGAGCGATGAAACAGCGGGGTCTGTTCTGAGTTCACGCCGTTGACGCACCTCGTCGCGGTGATAAGATCCACTGACTAAACGAGTTGGGAGGCCTATGTCCCAGGAATCGCTGATCCACGATTGGAATCTACCCGAGGACCCGCCGGTCGACGCCAGTCCGAAGGGGCTGATGCTCGACGACGAGACGCTTCGCGACGGACTGCAGTCGCCGTCGGTGATCGATCCGCCGATCGCCGCGAAGAAGAAGATCCTGCATCTGATGGATGAGTTGGGGATCGATACGGCTAACGTCGGCCTGCCGGGCGCCGGCCCGAGGGCGGTCGCGGACGTCGAAGCGCTTTGTCGCGAGATCGCGGACCAGAAACTTTCGCTCACAGCTAACTGCGCGGCCCGCACGATGATCCGAGATATCGAGCCGATCGTTGCAGCAAGCCAGAGTTCCGGCCTCGCCGTCGAGGCCAGCCTCTTCATCGGCTCCTCACCGATTCGTCAATTCGCGGAGGGGTGGGACGAGTCGTTCCTTCTCAAGCAGACGACGGAAGCGATCCGGTTCGCGGTCGGTCACGGCCTGCCCGTGTTGTACGTGACCGAGGACACGAGCCGCGCGCGTCCGGAGACGATCCGCAAGCTGTACGGTGAGGCCGTGCGGCTCGGAGTCAAGCGTGTCTGTGTCACCGACACGGTCGGCCACGCGACACCGGCAGGCGTCGCACGATTGATCCGGTTCGTCCGCGAGGTCGTCGATGAGGCAGGCGGCAACGATGTGGGTATCGACTGGCATGGTCATCGTGACCGCGGCATGGGTCTGATCAACTCGTTGGCGGCGTTCCGGGCGGGAGCCACCCGAGTCCATGGCTGTGGTCTCGGGATCGGCGAACGATGCGGCAACACCGAGCTGGATCTCGTCATGGTCAACATGAAGCTGCTCGGTTGGATCGATCGCGATCTGAGCAAACTCGGCGAGTACTGTCGAGCCGTCTCGGAGGCGACCGGAGTCCCGATCCCTTCGAACTATCCCGTCGTCGGGACCGACGCGTTCGAGACGGCAACCGGTGTCCATGCGGCCGCCGTGATCAAGGCCTATCGCAAGGGCGACGACTGGCTCGCCGATCGCATCTACTCCGGTGTGGCGGCAGGCGAATTCGGTGCTCGGCAGAAGATTCGAATCGGCCCGATGAGTGGGCGCTCAAACGTCATCTTCTGGCTGGAGCAGAACGGGATAGAGTCCACCGATGAGCGGGTCGATATCATCTTTGACCACGCCAAACAGTCCGACCGTCTCCTTCGGGACGACGAGATCCTGCAACTGCTGGGAACGACGGTTTCGTGACCGACACCTTTTCAAAATTCAATCTGCGTGCCGAATTGCAGGCGTCACTTGACGACGCCGGCTATGACACGCCCACACCGATTCAGATCGCCTCCATCCCGACGTTGCTGACGGGGCAGGATCTGATCGGGGTCGCCGAGACGGGCACGGGAAAGACGTTGGCCTACCTGCTGCCGATGTTCGAGAAGATGGAGATCGGTGGGAGCGATCCCCAGGGGCTCGTCATCTGCCCGACTCGAGAGCTTGCCATTCAGGTCGCCGGCGAGGCCGTAAAATTCGGCGGGCGGCTGGGCGTTCGCACCGTCCTCAATTACGGCGGAACCTCAAGCGGGCACCAGAAGCAGGAGCTTGCGGCCGGTTGCGACCTGGTGGTCGGTACGCCGGGACGTCTGCTGGACTTCGTGCAGTCGGCATGGTTATCGCTGCGGAAGTTGAAGTTCCTGGTGTTGGACGAGGCGGACCGCATGCTCGACATGGGGTTCATCAACGACATCGACGCCATCATTCGTAAGACCCCGATGAGCCGTCAGACACTGCTGTTCTCTGCGACGTTCCCGGACGAAATCGCCGAACTCTCGGAGCGCTATCTGCTGCATCCGGAGAAGGTCCAGATGCATCGCGGTACGCGAACCGCCAAGAACGTCGATCACGCGTTCTATCCGGTGCTGAGGAGTCAGAAGGAACAGTTGCTGGTCGAGGTTCTCCGTCGAGAGCGGCCGGAGAAGTTTCTTGTCTTCTCCGGAACCCGAGAGGGGACCACGGAGATTGGCGCGTTGCTTCGTCGCGCGCGATACGACGTCATCTCGCTCTCGAGCCTTCTATCTCAGGCCAACCGCGAGCGGGCCCTGGAGGCATTCCGCAATGGCGAGTGTCACGCGTTGGTGGCAACCGACGTGGCCGCACGAGGGCTGGACATCACCGACATCGACCTGGTTGTTAATTTTGATGCGCCCATGCATGCGGAGGACTACGTCCATCGAATCGGGCGTACCGGTCGGGCCGAGCGCACCGGTCGCGCCGTGACGCTGGTCTGTGAACTGGACGGTCGACGCATTCGCGAGATCGAGACCCTCCTCGGCGAAGACGTACCGCGGCGGAGACTCGAGGGATTCAACTACCGCGGGGACCCGGATCTCACGCCGAGGGCCGGAGGGCGCGGTCGAGGTGGCCCCGGCGGCGGTGGTGGCAGTCGCGGCGGCAGTGGCGGCAACCGCGGCGGCGGTAGTGGCAACCGCGGCGGCGGTAGTGGCAACCGCGGCGGCGGTAGTGGCAACCGCGGCGGCAGTGGCGGCCGACGGCGAAGCTCCGGCGGTCGTTCCGGAGAACGTCGAGGGTCGAGTAGCGGATCCTGATCGGCGGGTTACGATAGCACCATGAATTTTATCGAACTGTTCAACGCGGGCGGACCACTGATGTGGCCCCTGGCCATCGCATCCCTTCTGACGCTGGCCCTGATCGTCGACCGGGCGATCAATCTCCGAGCCTCCCGCATCCTGCACCCGACCGTCGTCGAGCGCATCACTGGCCTCCTGGAAGGTGGCAGAGTGGATCGTGCCATCGAGGTCTGTCGGGAGCATCCCGGTCTGTTCCCGTCCATCGTGCTTGCGGGACTGGAGCTGGTAGGCAAAGGCGAGGCGGCGGTCAAGGAGGCCGTCGAGAACGCCGGGCGTCACGAGTCCAGTCGTCTCCATCGCTACCTCGGTGCGATGGCGACCATCGCAGCGGTCACGCCGTTGATGGGACTCCTCGGAACGGTTCTGGGAATGATCGACGTCTTCCAGACGATCGCGGATCAGGGTGCCGGGCAGGCGGCATCGCTCTCAAGCGGCATCTCGCAGGCGTTGATCACAACGGCCTCGGGGCTCGTCGTCGCCATCCCGGCTCTGATCGCCCACAACTATTTTCAGGAGAAGGCCGACTTCCTCGTCGGTGAACTCGAGCGCGAGTCCCTGAGGATGCTGCGGGGTCTGTTCGGGTCTGAACGAAACTCCCCATCGGAGTCGCCCCCGGCACCGTCGATGGCGATCAGCGGAGACTGACGTGCAGTTCGGGCGCAATACCCATCGACGCACCGCGGCCGCGATCAACATCGCGCCGCTCGTGGACGTGATCTTCCTGCTCGTGATCTTCTTCGCGGTGTCCACCACGTTTCTCGAGAGCTCGGGATTGAAGCTGGAGCTACCCCAGACACGTTCGACCGCCAAGCAGGAGTTGAAGGACCTGACCGTCGCACTCGATGCCGACGGCCGCCTCTCGTTCGAGGGCAAGATTGTCGAACCGGCAGAGTTGAAGGAACGCCTGAAGGCCCTCCTGGTGGAGTCCGACGACAAGTTGGTGGTCCTACGGGCCGATCGGTCAACGGCCCATGGCGATGTGGTCAAGGTCATGGACCTGATTCGCGACGCCGGGGCCTCAGGATTGACGGTGGCCGCGCGGACCGCGGCCGGCGAATAAGGGCCCCTGGACGTAGAGTCGGGGGCGAGGTCGAGAGCCATGGGATCTCTTCGTATCGTCGGTGGTGCGTTGCGAGGTCGTCGGATCTCGATCCCCGCCCGAGTGACCTATCGCCCCACCGGCGAGCGGACCCGGGAAGCGCTCTTCGATATTCTCGGGCCTTCCCTCGATGGGGCACGCTTCCTGGACGCTTTCTGCGGGACCGGGGCCATCGGCCTGGAGGGGCTCAGTCGAGGGGCGGAGCGGGCCCTGTTCATCGACGAGGATCCCGAGGCCATCGCCTCGCTGGCGTCCCTCACCGAGGCCTGGAAGGTGGCGGACCGGGCTCGGGCCCTCTGCCTGGGGCTCCCCGAGGGGCTTCTGAGCTCTGGAGTTGGGGATCAGGCACCCTTTTCGGTTATTTTCGCCGATCCTCCCTACGGAACGGCCCAATTGGGACCCTTTCTGTCGGCCGTAGCCTCCAGGAGTCTCCTGGCCCCGACGGGTCGCCTGATCGTCGAGAGGGACCGTCGAGACCCCCTGGAGGTCGCCCCAGTGGGGCTGGAGCACCGGCGCACGGCCCGCTACGGCGGCAGCTGTCTGGACTTCTATGAGCCTATCGGTTGAATTCCGGGTTGTCGGGACTATATTCTTCCGCGAGGGGAAGATATCGGAATGCCTCGACGTCAGGCGCTGAGGGAACCGAGGGATATTCCTTGACTTCATTCTGGCCAATACAGAAGATGAGCAGCGGTTTTCCGCCCTCGCTTAGGAGTGGTTGATGCGATATCGAATCACTGCACGAACCCTGCGTTCTGCCCTGATCGTTTCGATGCTATGTGGTGTCATCGGTGGGGTGACTCTGGCCCAGGGGACGTCTCCGACGCCTCCCAAGGACCTGAAGTTCGTAGACGAACACTGGACGGCGTGGGATCCGCCTGCCGCCGGTGCCGGTAACTACATCATTGTCAAGGGGGACACCCTCTGGGATCTGTCCGAGGAATGGCTCGGCGATCCCTTCCTGTGGCCCCAGATCTGGGATGAGAACCGCTACATCCTGGACAGCCACTGGATCTATCCCGGCGACCCGCTGGTGGTTCCGAATCAGCCCGAGGTCATCGGGGACGACCTGAACGACGACGGCGGAGACGACATGATCGCGGGGGTCGGCGACCCCGACGGCGACGGCGACGACCCGTCGATGACGGCGAGGCTCCAACCTCGACCGTTGTTGCCGGTCGCGGACGCCACCGACATCTACTGCTCCGGATACATCGATGCAGAGCCCAGCTACTCCGACCTATGGGTCGGAGGTCGTGAGACCGCCCGCGAGGGACTGGCAACCGGCGATGTGATCTACCTGAACCAGGGCCGAAGCCAGGGAATCGCCGGTGGCGACGAATTCGCCATCGTTCGCCGAATCCGAACGGTGGACCATCCGTCGTCCGGTGAGGCCCTCGGTAGCTTCATCCGACGCCTTGGCAAGGTCAAGGTCATGGTGACCCAGGGCAACACGGCCACCGCGATGATCGAGATGGCCTGCGAAGATATCCAGATGAGTGACGAGCTGGTGCCGTGGGGCGAGATCCCGGTCCCGCGTCTGCGAAACCTCCCCGAGTTCGACCGTTGGGATGCCGAGCCTTCGGGCGAGGCCACGGGACACGTCGTCCGCATCGCCGATGACCGAGACTCGGTGGGTACGGGTCGGATCATCCACACGGATCTGGGTGCCGGTAGCGGTGCCGAGCCCGGCTCGGTCATCCGCCTCTATCAGGAGCGTGCCGAATTGCCGCGACGGATGTTGGGGCAGGCGATCGTGCTGACGGTCGAGGATGGAACTTCCACCGCCAAGATCACCCAATTGATCGCGGAGGCCCAGGTCGGCGATCGTGTCGAGATCACTCGCTAGATCTCGCCAACCTCAATGAAATAGAAAAGGCGGACCCGAGGGTCCGCCTTTTTTTGTCTTCCTGAAGTCGGTCCTAGCGTCGGTCGCCACCGGGACGACCGCGGCCACCGCCACGATCTCCACCACGACCGCGATCTCCGCCGCGGCCTCGGTCTCCACCGCCACGACCGCCTCGGTCTCCGCCACCCCGATCGCCACCGCGATCGCCGCCACCGGGCAGCAACACGCGACGCGAGAGTCGGACACGGCCCTGGCCGTCGATGTCGATGACTTTCACGGTCACCTCGTCGCCCTCGTTCATCACATCCGTCACTTCCTCGATCCGATGGTTGTCGATCTCGGAAATATGCAGGAGCCCCTCGACTCCCGGGAGGATCTCGATGAACGCACCGAAGTTGACGACCCGCACGACCTTGCCGACGTAGGTCTTGCTAAGCTCCGCCTCGGCGGTCAATTGCTTGACGATCTCGATCGCCTTCGCGGTGCCGGCCTCATCCGTGCTGGCAATATCGACACGTCCGTCGTCGTGGACCTCGATCTTGCAGCCGGTACGCTCGACGATCGAACGGATCGTCTTACCACCGGGACCGATGATGTCGCGGATCTTGTCCTTGTTGATTGTGAGAGTGACGATGCGCGGCGCGTACGGCGAGATCGACTCGCGATGCGAATTCAGGGCTCCGGCCATCGACTCGAGGATCTCGAGACGGGCCTTCCTGGCCTGAGTCAACGCCGCACCCATGATCTGCTTGCTGAGACCCTTGATCTTGATGTCCATCTGCAGGGCGGTGAGTCCCTCGGTGGTTCCCGCAACCTTGAAGTCCATGTCGCCGTGATGATCCTCGACACCTGCGATGTCGGTCAGCACCTCGAACGACTTGTCGCCCTTGATGAGACCCATCGCGATGCCGGCGACCGGTCGCTTGAGCGGAACTCCGGCATCCATCATCGCCAGGGATCCACCGCAGACCGTCGCCATGGACGACGAACCGTTGGATTCCAGGATCTCGGAGACGATGCGAATGGTGTACGGCCAGTCGGCCTCGGGCGGAAGCATCGGGAGGAGGGCGCGCTCGCCGAGAGCGCCATGACCGATCTCTCGGCGACCGGGTCCGCGTAGGAATCGTGCCTCGCCGACGGAGAAGGGCGGGAAGTTGTAGTGAAGCATGAATCGTCGTTTTCGCTCGCCCTCGACGAAGTCCAGACGCTGTGCGTCCGCTGCCGTCCCCAGGGTTACGACGGCCAGCGCCTGAGTCTCGCCTCGGGTGAACACGGCCGACCCGTGGGTCCGGGGGAGGAAGCTGACCACACTGTCCAGGTCACGAATCTCGTCCATTCCACGACCGTCCACGCGGCGGCCCTGGTTGAGGACCTCGTCACGGAGGACCATGTCCTGCATCTCGTGCCAGAATTTCTTGGCGAAGCCCCGCTCTGCGTCCTGATCGTCGCCGAAGATCTCCAGCATCCGAGTCTTGACACCATCGACCTTCGCATAGCTCTCGAGCTTGTCCTGGATCCGCATCGCGTCGGTCAGCGGGGCCAGCCAGTCATTGACGAGGGTCTCGCGGACCCCGTCGGGCTCTTCCTCGACCACGACGGGTCGCTTGGGTTTGCCGATCTCCTTGACCAGTTCGTCCTGCATGGCGACGATCTTCTTGATCTCGTCGTGGGCGCGGAAGATCGCGTCCAGCATGACCTGCTCGGAGACCTCGTCGGATCCCGCCTCGACCATGACAACTGCGTCACGGGTGCCGGCGACTACGAGATTCAGGTTGGACGTCTCGAGCTGCTGGAACGTGGGGTTGACGATCTGCTCGCCGTCTTCCGTGAGTCCGATCCGTACGGCCGCAACCGGCGTGTCGAACGGAATGTCGGAGATGCAGAGTGCGCAGGACGCACCGGTGATCGCCAGTACATCGGCGTCATGTTCCTTGTCGGTGGAGAGCAGCATGCTGATGATCTGCGTCTCGCATCGCCAGGTGTCGGGGAACAACGGACGGAACGGGCGGTCGATCGCTCGACAGGTGAGCGTCTCTTTCTCGTTGGGCCGGCCTTCGCGCTTGAAGAATCCGCCGGGGATCTTGCCGCCTGCGTAGGCCGCCTCGCGGTAGTCGACCGTGAGGGGAAGGAAGTCGACCCCTTCTCTGGGTTTGTTAGCGGCCACCGCCGTGACCAGGATCATCGTATCGCCGAGGCGAACGGTGACCGATCCATCGGCCTGTTTGGCGATCTTGCCGGTCTCAACAACGATCGGCTTGCCGCCGATTTCAATCTCTTTTCTTGTGATCAATTTCTTCTCCGCTTGGTGCTATTTGCGCAGGCCGTGACGGCCGATGATCTGCTGGTAGCGGCCCAGGTCCTTCTTCTTGACATAGTCCAGAAGTCGGCGCCGCTTGCCGACCATCTTCAGCAATCCCTGGCGGGAATGATGGTCCTTGGCGTGGGTTCGGAAATGTTCGGTGAGGTATTCGATCCGCTTGGTCAGGATCGCGATCTGGACTTCCGGTGAGCCGGTGTCACTGTCGTGAGTTCGGTGGGACTGAATCAGGTCGGACTTGCCATCGCGAGACAGGGACACTTCGAATCCTCCTCCAACGCCGCCGTCACATGCGTACGGGCTAGATAAGAGAATGAAAACATTAGGTTTTCGTCTCTTGAACTGCGGGAAGGTATCACAGGCCGTAGGGGGGCAACAACCGCGCAGACCTCCCCTCAGGGGGCTTCGGGTAGGACCAATCTCGGCTTGAGAACCGGACCCTGCCACTCCGCGACGCCCAGGAGTCGCCCGGAGGGATCCAGAACCGCCGTCTGCCCCTCGGTGGATCCCGCTATCGACGAGTGGATCGGTTGTCCGAGGCGAAATCGCCGGCAATCCTCCGCATCCGCCAGGCCCGTACGGGGCAGCTCCAGGGGCAGATCGGAGGGGGCCACAAGCCCGTCTCGGAGAGCCGCCGGGTCGGGCACGCCTTCCCAGCTCAACGCGTCGGCGATCTTCAGCGGGCCGATGGCGGTCCGGCGGAGGCTCTCCATCACGGCACCGCAACCCAGATCTGCACCGAGGTCTCGAACCAGCGAGCGGATGTAGGTACCGGCGGAGACCACCGCCTCGAATCGAAATCGGGCGGGATCGTCGGTCGCGTCGAGCTGGAAGCGATCCACCTGAACCGATCGCTCCGGGGCCTCGACCTCGACGCCGCGACGGGCGAGGCGATAGAGACGCTGTCCCCCGACCTTCCGTGCCGAGAAATCAGGGGGGCGCTGGGACAACGATCCGGTGAGCGCGGCGGCGGACTCGGCGATGGCGTCTGTCCCGGGGAGTGTCCCCTCGTGCCGCGTCGTCGTCTGTCCGCTGATGTCGTCGGTGTCCGAGGTCTGTCCCAGGAGGAGCGTCCCGACGTAGGTCTTCGGAGAGTGTGGGAGGAACTGGATCAGACGCGTGACCGGCCCGATCGCCAACGGCAAGAGCCCGGTCGCCAGGGGATCGAGCGTACCGGTGTGGCCGATGCGTCGTTCACCGGTCGCACGGCGGACCACGGCGACGATATCGTGACTGGTCGGACCCTCGGGCTTGTCGACCAGGAGGAGCCCAAGCCAGCTCACGTCGGCTCTTCGTCTCCGGGGCCGAGTTCTTCGAAGATGCGTTCCATCCGATCGGCGGTCCCGGCGGTGGGATCGAGTTCGAATCGTAACTCCGGCGTGAAACGTAGGCCGGCCTGTGCCGCCAGAGTTTTTCGGAGGAAGGGTGTGGCCCGACGTAGGATCGTCAGCCGCTCCTCCATCTCCTCGCCCAGCATGGAGACGAAGACACGAGCGTAACGGAGGTCGGAAGAGAGTTCGACCTCGGTAATCGTGACAAAGCCGATCCGGGGATCCCGGACCTCTTCGCGGATCGCCTGGGCCAGTGTCTCCCGGACGCGATCACCGACTCGTAGGGTTCGTTTTTGATTCATTCCCAATCCTCGCCATCCCAGCCTTCGGCCATCCCCTCGCCGGCTTCGAGATAGTCTCTCGCCGTCTCGATGACCGGTCCAGGGCTCAGCCGTTCCGTCTCACTTCGGATCGTCTCGAACAGGTTCTCGATCACGTCGCGATTGCTTGCGATCGTGACAACCGCCAGGCCGGCCCGTTGCCAGAGGTCCTGGTGCTCCTCGAGTTCCATCACCGAGACGTTGTAGCGAGAGCGCAACCGATCCTTGATCCGACGAACCGTCTGTCGCTTGTTCTTCAGAGATCGCGCGTCCGGGAGATGGAGTTCAAACGTGAGCAGTCCGACGGTCACTACAAGCTTTCAGCGACAATCTTTTCCATCATGAAGGCTTCGATGACATCGCCCGTCTTGAGGTCGTTGTAGCCCGCGATGCCGATGCCGCACTCGGTGCCGTTCTTGACCTCCGAGGCGTCATCCTTGAACCGTCGCAGCGATCCGACCTTGCCGGTATGGATGATGACGTTGTCGCGGAGGAGGCGGAGTTCGGCTTTCCGAGTGATCTTGCCATCCGTGACGTAGCAGCCGGCGATCAAACCGATCTTCGGGACCTTGAACAGTTCTCGAACCTCGGCCTGTCCCAGAACGATTTCCTTGAACGTGGGATCCAGCATCCCCACCATCGCCGCACGGATCTCGTCGACCATGTGGTAGATGACGGTGTACATCCGCAACTCGACACCTTCGACGGTGGCCAGTTGTGTCGCGGACTTTTCGGGACGGACGTTGAACCCGACAACGATCGCGTTGGCGGCTGCCGCCAGGAGGACGTCGGCCTGGGTGATCCCACCGATGGATGCGCGAACGATCTGGACGCGAACCTTGTCGTCGGGAAGGTCGCCAAGCATCTTTCGTACGGCTTCCAGGGAACCCTGGACGTCGGCTTTCAGGACGACGGCCAGGTCCTTGATGCCACCGGCATCGAGATCGCGGCCAAGGCCTTCCAGGGTGCGGCGCGCAGACTTGCGCTTAATGTCCTCGGCGCGAACCTTCTCCTGCCGGTGGGACGCGATGCGGCGGGCCTTCGCCTCGTCGGCGATCGACTGGAACGAGTCGCCGGCCAGGGGCTCCTCGGCGCTGCCCATCACTTCCACGGGCATCGACGGACCGGCGGAGGTTATCCGCTTGCCGTGCTCGTCGGTCATCGCCCGCACCTTGCCCCACACGCTACCTGCGATGAAGGGGTCGCCCACATTCAGCGTGCCCTCCTGGACAAGGACGGTCGCAACCACTCCTTTGGCTCGGTCTCTGCGAGCCTCGAGGACGATGCCGGATGCCGGACGCTTGGGGTTGGCTCGAAGCTCTTGCAGATCCGCTTCCAGAACGATCAACTCGAGGAGGTCGTCGAGTCCCGTCCTCTGCTTGGCGGACACCTCGGCGGAAACGATCTTGCCGCCGAACGACTCGACCAGAACGTCGCGGTCGGCAAGCTGTTGCTTGACGCGATCGACCTGGGCATTGGGCTTGTCGATCTTGTTGATGGCGATCACGATGGGCACGTTTGCCGCCTTCGCGTGGTCGATCGCCTCGAGTGTCTGGGGCTTGACGCCGTCGTCGGCGGCGACAACCAGCACGACAATGTCGGTCACGCCGGCGCCGCGAGCACGCATCATGGTGAACGCTTCGTGACCCGGGGTATCGAGGAACGTGATCTTGCGCCCGCCAAGGTCCACCTGGTAGGCGCCGATATGCTGAGTAATTCCGCCGGCCTCGCCCTCGGCGACGGTGGCGGTTCGGTACGCGTCAAGAAGCGATGTCTTGCCGTGATCGACGTGGCCCATCACCGTGACAACCGGCGGCCGGGGAACCATGTCTTCGGGCGTATCGGCCGCGTCCAGTTCCTGGGTGATGGCTTCCCGAGGTTGGACCGCAAGAGCCTCCTGCAGGGCCTCTTCCTCGTACGACATCAGCGTTGCGGTCGAGCCAAAGTCCTTGGCGACCTCGATGGCAACCTTGGGGTCCAG
>JAOTYK010000024.1 GCA_029861955.1 Acidobacteriota bacterium | reverse complement strand
GAGTTGTGGAGCACGTAGTCGCTCAGAAGGAAGAGAACTCGCATCCTCGGAGCCTAACAGGAATCGGTCCCCCTACGGCACGCAAGCCTGCCCGGAACGCCCCGCTCCCAACGATCCGGATCCACAGTTGTTCTCGCCATTCAGCGAAGACGAGAGATCCAGAACGTCGCTGGTGAGTGTCTCTTCGACCCTATTGTCGACGTAGTCCCCTGCGAGGTCATAACCAAGAACGTTGGCGCCGCCGGTCGCTTCCCTTGAACCATCCGAAGTAGACCGTCCAGCATAGAAACAACAGCTGAAGCGGGACGCGAAACCACAGATAACCCGGATCCGTTTCCAGCGCGGAATAGACGTTCGCCGGGAAGACGCCGAGCAGCAGGACGATCAGGCAACCGGCGGCAACTCTGGAGAGTCCGGGAATCAACAGTGCGACACCACCGAAGATCTCGGCGATTCCGGTGCCGACGACCCACAGTTCCGGTCGTGGGAAGGCCGGTGGAACCATGGCGATCATTCTCTCGGCCATGAAAAAGTGACTCATGCCCGTGAAGACGAACATCACCGCGATGGCCAGTCGACCTGCGGGACGAACGCTCCATCGATCATCGCGAACACGCAGGGCCAATAGAGAGAAGGCAAACGTGAGGATTAGAACGACCAGTGGTGCCATATGCTTCAACAGCCTTCCGGTAGCGGTTATACTCCTGCGGCGCGAACGACGACCCGAACCCAGGTAGGAACCTGCCCATGCAACTCGAACCAGGACAGAGCCTGCTGCATTATCGCATCGTCGAAAAGATCGGCGAAGGCGGGATGGGCGTCGTCTGGCGTGCCACCGATACGGAACTGGGGCGGGATGTCGCCATCAAGATGCTTCCTGGTGTGGTGGCCGACGACGGTGAGAGGCTGGCGCGCTTCGAACGCGAGGCCCGTCTGCTGGCATCGCTCAACCATCCGCACATTGCCACGATCCATGGATTGCATGAGGCGTCCATCGACGGACAGAGTGCGCGACTGCTCGTGATGGAACTGGTAGAAGGCGATGACCTGTCTCAGTTGGTCACGATGGGCGTTTCATACGAGCGCGCCATCGAGATCGCCATCGAGATCACTCGTGCCCTGGAGGCGGCCCACGCCAACGGCATCGTCCATCGCGACCTGAAGCCTGCGAATGTGAAGTTGACCGTAGCGACGGAGGTCAAAGTCCTCGACTTCGGCCTGGCCAAGGCGGTCGGAGTCGAACCCGTGTCTTCGTCGGGAACCTCCCCTGCCATGTCTCCGACCATCACGTCGGCCGGCACCGTGGCCGGAGCGATCCTGGGGACCGCCTCTTACATGAGTCCGGAGCAGGCTCGCGGTCGCGCGGTCGATCGCCGCGCCGATATGTGGGCCTTCGGCTGCTTACTCTATGAGTTGCTGACCGGCCAACGGGCGTTCGGCGGCGAAACAATCTCCGATACGCTCGCGGCCGTGCTCAAGGAGTCGCCGGACTGGTCATTGCTGCCGAAGGAGACGCCGGCCGGTGTCCGTCGTCTGCTTCGCCGCTGCCTCGAGAAAGACGCCCGCAAACGCTGGAGCGATGCCGCGGACGCACGCCTGGAACTCGAAGAGGCGCAAGTACCGGAGCCCGTAGAGGAGACGTCGACGCCGGTGGCCGCGCCATCACGCCGTTACCTCCCCTGGCTGATCGCCGTCGGCGCGATCGCGTTGGCCATCGTGGGTTGGATTCGGGTCGGATCTACTCCGCCCGACGATGACGCCCTCCTGCGCCTGACGATCAACATGCCGGACTCTTTGCGAATTGAGGACGAACAGGAATCAAACGTTGAACTCTCCCCGGACGGTCGATTCGTCGTCTTCTCGGGGCTCGACGACGGCGGACAGAGCGCCCTCTACATAAGAAGCCTGGACACCGAGGGAGTACGAAAGCTGGCCGGTACGGAGAACGGTGAGAACCCGATCTTCTCTCCGGATGGCAATTGGATAGCGTTCTTCGCCGACGGACAGCTCAGGAAGATGCAGGTCAGCGGTGGTCCACCGGTTGCGATCTGTGACTTAGTCGGATCCTCGCGAGGCGCCTCGTGGGGCTATGACGACCGGATCATCTTCCCGAAGCACTTCGACACCGGACTCTGGCAGGTCCCGGGATCCGGCGGCACGCCGGCACCGTTGACCGAACTGGATGCGGACAAGCTGGAACGCACCCATCGCTGGCCGCAGATCGTCCCTGGCCACCCGATTGTGTTGTTCACGGTCGCGACCACAGACAGTCCCGAATTCTACGACGATGCTCAGATCGATGCCGTGAATCTCGAGACCGGCAAACGGAAGACCGTCTTCCAGAACGCCAGCTTCGCCCGCTACGCGGCAAGTGGTCACCTGATCTTCGGTCGCGATGGCGCCCTCTGGGCGATCCCCTTCGACATCGACAAGCTCGAGACGACCGGTTCTCCGCTTCCGGTACAGTCAGGCGTCCAGGGTCTTCGAAACTCCGGCGTCGTCTTCGCTTCGATTTCGAACAACGGAATGCTGGCCTACTTGATGGGACAGCCGGAGGATAACGACAAGGAACTGCTCTGGAAGTACTTCGATGGAGGGTCTGTGCCGGTTCCCGGCTTTCCGGTCGACTCGGTGGTCGGCGTCGACCTTTCGCCGGACGGAGAGAAGATCGCGGTGTCCATCAGCGGAACCCATGCGTTTGACATATGGGTGTTCGACATCGAGAAGAAGACACGCACCCGAATTACGTTCGACGGTGACTGTACGGACCCGCACTTCACAGCCGACAGCCAAGCGGTGATTTACGCCCTGGTCCGGGATGGTCTTGGCATGGTGGCGATGAAGGCCGCTGACGGCAGTGGAGATGAGACGATTCTCTGGAGGGTTGACGGCGTTACCGTCGGGCCCGAAGACGTTTCGCTCGATGGCAGCCGATACCTCTTCAGCTATCACGGATCCAGTAAGAGCGACCTCTACATAATGTCGGCGAACGACCCGACCGCCGAACCGGAACCCTTCATCGCGGGACCCGGCGATGAGGATCTTGCGCGATTCTCTCCTGACGGGCGTTGGCTCGCCTACACCACCGACGAGGGCGGCGATTACGAGGTTTTCGTCCGCTCCGCCTCCGGTGGCGGCGGACAATGGCAGGTATCGAACGGTCCGGGAATTCTGCCGCGCTGGGCACCGGACGGACGCAAGCTGTACTTCAGAGCGGGACGAAACCTCTACGTTGTCGACGTTCAACCCGGTGAGAACGCAACGGCCTTCGGCGTCGGAGCCCCGCGCCAGATCTTCAACGATCTCGATCGTTCACGATTCACATCGGGCTATGGCGTCTCACTGGACGGCAAAGCGATCCTGGTCCCGAAGTCACTGCAGGACGCCGCCCTCCAGGACAAGATCACGATCCTGGTGAACTGGCTCGACGAGGTCGAGCGCATCGTTCCGTCCGGTCGCTAGAGCTACCCCGCCGAGACCGACGTCTCCTTGCGGATCAGTTTGCCCAATTCCTCACGATCCGCCGCCAGCAGTTCGGCGACTCGATCCTCATTGACCTTCGCGGCGATGATGTGACCGACCTCGTCGTCGACCTTGGTGAACAGACCGTGGGTCTGCATCTTCTGGGTCTGGTATTGGTTGTCCTCCGTCGGGCTGACGTAGTGCACCGTAAGCGCCTTGTAGCGGTGGATCAAGAACAGGTGTACCAGAGACATCAGCCGTTTCTTGCGCAACCCCTTGTCGAAGGTGTTCTGATCGCGGATGGAGAGGAAACTCCGACCGCGACGATCGAGGATGGGAGCGAAGACGACGTTGGCCACCTTCTCATCACTGGGGCTGAGAACCCGCAATTCCAGTAACTCGGAGCCGGCCGTATGCGGTCGTAACTCCACACGTAGGGGTGACGCCAGATCGTAGTGATCGGTCCAGATCGCCAGCCATTCCTCCAGCAGTCCGTGGGGCACCTCGGTCTGCACCAGATGCTGGAACTGGGTCGATCCCTTGCCCATCGACTTGGTGGTCGCCGTTCGACCCGACGAGGCCATCAGCGCACCGTCGATCCGCGGCCCACCGACCAGGGTCTGAGGCGTGCGGTAAGGCGACTCGACAAGACGGAGCTTTCTCTGCAGACGGGCCAGGGCCAACATCCCGTCTTCCTTCAAGGCGCGGGCGAATTCCTCGGCCGCCATGCCATCGATCTGATGCCCGCCATAGGTGATGAAGTTGAAGACGAAGCCCAGCTTTCCCAGCTCTTCGGGGAATTTTTGCATCTCCTCGTCGTTCATTCCCGTCGTGTCCCAGTTGAACGAAGGAGACAGGTTGTAGGCCAACATCTGTTTCGGGTACACCGCATGGATCGCCTTGGCGAAGCGACGCGCGTCCTCGAGATCGGCGGTCTTGGTCTCCATCCAGAGCACATCCGAGAACGGTGCCGCGGCCAGGCTCTTGACGATCGAATAGTCGATCCCGCCCTGGATCTGGTAATAACCCTCGGGAGTCTTCGGCAGCTCGCAGTTCCAGATGATGTCTAGACCCATCGAACGGGCCTTCTCGCGGGCTTCGAAGAACGACGCACGAGACGCGAAGGCTCGCCACTCGTCGACCTTCATCTCGAGCTGCTCACCCTCTTCGAGATGGAACTCCATGGCGTCGGCGACGGCTTCGCCATAGGTCTTGAGACCCGCCGCGGCCTGCCAACATTCGAGGAATCGATTGGCGACATCGTCAAGCAACGCCTCGGCACGACCGCCCTTGGCCTTGAACTTCTTGGCCGCCTCGTCGATGACTCCAAGGACGCCGGCGTGTTCCAGCCAGGCAAACGCCGCATCAAACTCCAGATCCGAGGTTCCGGCAAGAAGGTGTCCACGAATCTCGTCGACACCCTGCTCGAAGAACCGCTTGTGAATTGCAAGATAGGCCGTGCGATAGGTCGGCACGTTGACGTTGGTGGCACCCAGGATGAACGGCTGGTCCCGTTCGTCGGCACGGTTCTCCAGCAGCGTTGCAGACTCTGCGTCGGTGCGTGCGACGATGATGCCGGCCACACCCATGACGTCCAGCTGGAAACGAGTCGCGTTCAAACGCTTGATCTGTTCATCGACGGACACCAGAACCTTGCCGCCTTGATGGCCACACTTCTTGACGCCGGGCTTCTGATCCTCGATGTGATAACCGGGGACACCGACCTCGACGAAACGTCGAATCAGGTTGCGAACATGCGCATCGCCTCCGTGCCCGGTGTCCGCGTCCGCGATGATGAACGGTCGGAAGTCGGCCACGGGCGTCGATAGCTTCTGCGACGGGCTCATCCGCGTGCGGGCGAAATGCTGATTGCGATCGGCGGTCAACAGGGCACGCACGATGGGCGCAGCCTCATCCGGAACCTGACTGAGAGGATAGCTGGCCAGGTCGGCACCGGGATCCTCCGTAATCGAACCCTTAGCGGACGTCGCCCAACCACCGAGGTAGATCCCCTCGATGCCGAGACGTTTCATCGTCACGGCCTGACCGGGCGAATAGGGCCCGAACGTCGTGACGGACTTTTTGTCTTCAAACAGCTCGCGAAGGCGGTCGTAGAACTGCTCCGCCGCGACACGCGCGACCGAGTAGTCATTCAGAATCGTGCCCTGCTGGGCCGCGACCTGCTGTGGAGAAAAGAGCCGTTCGATCTCGTCAAATCGGGAACGTGCGAACCACTCGTCGGCTTCGGCGACCTGCCCCTGATATCTATCCATCATTTTTCCCTGACCTGCCGCCGGAGTCGGCGTTAATAATGAAGACCTGTTCCAGAGTCTATTTTACCGCCTGGGGAGAACTTATGACCCGTCTCTGCGGTTCGCCAGTGGATCCTGAGGCGATATAATTCGACCGGTTCCGAGGAAGCCTGAGAACGGAGATCGGAAGTGTCGCGATGGCAACGAATCGTGCTGCTGGCCACCGGACTGGGACTCTTCCATAGCTCGCTGGTCCCGCCGGTCCGACAGAATGACGGCGACCTCTGTCGCTACCACGCATTCACGGAGCGAGGCTGGCCCTTCACGAGGGAGTTCGGGACCGGTGGGGTCGATGGGACGGCCCTCCTGACGGAGTACGGGATCATCCTTTCGTTGGCCGGGATCGCCTACGTGCTGCTAGGGTGGCTCGGAACCCGTCACCGCACGGCGACGCCGCCAACAGGGTCAGCCGTCAGGCCTGCCCCTGAGACCAAGAAATATCGTGTGACGCTCACCCTTCTTTCCGTTGGAGCGGGCGGGCTCGCTTCGCGCGTCGAAGCCGACGGCCGCCAATCGACTCTCGAAGACCGGCGACGCCTCCGCTGACCATACCGCCAGGACGCCCCCCGGCGTGAGCGCTCGTTGGATCTGCTGCAGGCCCGGACGGTTGTAAAGCCGATCGTTGGAGGCCAGAGTCCACGCGTCGGGCCCGTTATCGACATCCAGCAAGATCGCGTCGAAGGGTTGCTGGACCTCACGCAGGTAATCGACCACATCGGTCACAGCCACCATGACGCGTGAATCGGCCAGAAGATCGGTCGACGACTGGAAGCCGAACTTGCGGTTCCAGTCGACGATCGTCTCGAAGTACTCGACGACGACGATCGTCGACGCGGCGGGGAACGTATCGAGAGCCGCCGCCAGGGTGAACCCCAGCCCCAACCCACCGATCAGGACCCGCGGTCGATCGCAGCCCTTGAGCTCTTCCGCGGCCATCTCGGCCATCGCGCGCTCGGAACCCGGCGCACGAGTCGACATCAGCCCCTGGCCATCCACATCGATGTAATAGTTCCCGGTGTGCAGCGACAGCGTCATCCGCATGCCGTCGGGTGTGGTGGTTTCAGCGAGTAGTTCGGGGCGTTTCATCGGGTATGGTTACCACGATGATTGTACTCCTACTCGAAGACCTTCAGGTCCGTTCGTCGCCCGGTTTTGACCGAGAACGACAAAGTCGGTTGAGGTATTTCAGAAATTCCTTCACGAGTTCCGACGAACGTGTCGAGTCCTTCAATGCTCGCGTCTCTCGGTAGGCGCAGCACCCCATCGACGAGAGACAACGACAAATCGATCTTGCTGTCCGATTCCCACTCGCCGCGAAAATCCAGGTGGACCTCTCCCATCCGGAACTCGGCATCGATAATTGATGGGTTCATTCGATTCAGATTGTCGATGAGGATGGCTCCGGTGCCACCACGGATCGTGAGTCGCTCGAGCCGCCCCTCAAGCGGTGTGTTGGCGTCGAGCTTCAGGTAGGCCCCCTCGATGTCGAAGTCGGCTGCCAGGAGATGCAAACGACTCAAGTCGACGACGGCCCCACCGTTTCTCTGCAGCAAGCTCAATTCGAGAGGTGTGTCCACCGGGATTCGAATCCGCAACTGGGGCTGCCCACCGTGGATTCCCTGCTTGATCGCCGTGATCAGTCTTGAAGAGGTGACCAGAAATCGCAGACGGTAGGATCCCGGGATTCCATTCTCGACGATCTCCTCAATTCGATAGTCGTTGGCGTCGTAGCGGGCCTCGATACTCAGCGGCTCGCCGGGTGCTGCCGGCTCGAGGTAGAGCTCGCAGGTGTCCAACTCGAGCGTGACCTTGAACGGCGCACCGGGAACGACGGTGACGGGATCCTGGACGCGCACGGATTCCTGGGGGTCGGCGTCACCAACGGAGTGCCAGGTCAGCCCCGCAAGGATCACAACGACCAGCACGGCCAGCAACAGCAGTCCCAGACAACCACCGATCCACCATTTTCTTAGACCGCCATCGCCCACCGCCGACCTCCTCTCGCGGGGATCCCCCATCGCCCTCAAAAAGAAATACGAGGAGTGACCGGCAAAGATTCCACTCCTCGGGGCCCGAAACTGGAATTTGCCCGGACCCGACCCTATGTTCAAGCCGACATCGGAGGGTCACCCAATGCTACGGAAACTGCTGAAAACACTGATCGTTCTGCCGGTTCTGGCGATAAGCCCGAGCTTCGCTCTAGAGAACTCCGTCGACCTCCACAGCGTCAGCTTTCCCGAGCGTCTGACGGTGTCGCTCCCCATTGCAGCCATCCCCGGTGCGCCCCAGGCGCGTCTGTCGGCGGATGTGAACTATCGCAAGGGGCAGGCCAGCATCGACCTGACCTACTCCGCGATGAAACCGGCCATCCTCTATGGCGGCGACGTCACCTGTTACGTGGTCTGGGCCATCACCCGCGACGGCACCACCGAGAATCTCGGCGAGCTTCTGACCCGCAAGATGAGTGGTCGGCTGAGCTTCAAGACCGGGCAGAAGAGTTTTGGCCTATTGGTCACCGCCGAGTCCTACTATCTGGTGAATCGACCGTCGCAACTCGTCGTGTTTCGCAGCCTGAAGCCGACGGGTGAACCCCACGTGGTCACGCCGTTTACGTTTGACAAACTCGAGCCTGCACCACGGCACGGGATGGACAACATCGAAGGCATCCGCTGGGACTCCCGGGTACCCCTTGAATTGCTCCAGGCGCGTAAGGCGTTTGAACTCGCGACACGCATGGAAGCTGGAATTCACGCCGGCGACATCCACGCCGAGGCCGGCGTCGCCATGGACGAGGCCAACAAGATCGCCCAGAGCGCTCCGAAGAGCCGAGAGCTCCTGGACTCCGCCCGACGGGCCGTGGCGCTTAGCAACCAGGCGCTCAACATCTCCGCCCGTCGCGTCGAAGCGCTCGAGATCGAGCGACAGATCGCCGAGCGTCGAGCGGAAACCGCTGCGCTGGAGCAACGGGCGGCGGAGGCCGAACAGTCGACGATCCAGGCGCAGGAACTTGCGCAACTGGCCAAGCAAGCGGCCGATACGGCTCGACTGGAAGCCGAGCAGGTACGCCTGGAACGCGAGCGAATGGCGACGGAGACGACCGCGCTGCGCACCGAGAAGGCGACGCTTGAAAGCAGCATGAGCGCGCTACGACAGGAGACGCTCACGTTGCAGACCGAGTCCTCTCGCCTCGAACGGGAACGCACGGCGTTCGAGCAGGAGTCCCTGCGCCTTCGTGACGAGAAGGCCCGTATCGAACGAGAAAAAGCCGAACTGGAATCCACGTTTGCCCGCGTCCAGATGGAAAAGAACCAGCTGGCGGGTCGTCTGGAGAGCGCCCTTTCCCACGTGGCGGACACGACGGACTCGGCGCGAGGCTACGTCGTCAACCTCCCGGACATCCTCTTCGACGTCAACGAGGCGACGCTCAAGGTCGATGCCCAGCTCGTGCTGTCTAAACTGGCAGGCATCCTCTTGATCATGCCGGAGCAGAAGGTCGAGGTGGAAGGCCACACCGACTCGACGGGTGGTGCGGAGTACAACCTCGACCTATCCCAACGCCGCGCCAATTCAGTCCTGTCGTTGCTTCGAAGTCAGGGGCTGGAGGCCGATCGGTTACAGGCCGTCGGCTTCGGCATGCAACAACCGGTCGCCGACAACGACACGGCGGCGGGTCGAAGCAAGAACCGTCGGGTCGAGATCGTGATCAGTTCGTCTGGGTCGTGAACCGCGGCCGCTTCACGTAGGGAACGCCCTCGGCCATTTGAACTTCGCCGCGCGAATAGAAACGGGAGATCGTCACCCGTCGGCTGTCGGGGGAGATGCCGAACGACTCGATACTGAAATCCGTGGTGAGCGGCAACAGCAACCGGCTGGTCGATGTTGTATCCCGACCTTCGTCGAACTCCTGGGTGATCAGCCCATACACGGGCCCCGATCTAGCGACATAGACGAATGAGCGACCACCGTCCAACCAACGGGGTCTTCCCACGCTGACCATCGTGCGCGAGACGCCGGTCTCTAGACCCTCCGTCAACTGAGTCACCTCGAGCGTCTCGATCTCGAGGACATAGAGATGGGTCGAGGTCGAATCCATTTGTGAGGGAAAGAGCACGTAGCGGCCATCGGGCGAGATCTGTGGCGTGTAGATCGACTTCGCAAGCAGCCTCGTGGCATCCGAGCCGTCCTGGCGAATTTTCCAGAGTCCGACATGTTTCGGGTTCGACGTGGAATAAATGATCCACTCTCCGTCGGAAGATGCCGTCGGGTTTTCGGCGTCGACACCGTCCCGGGTCACCTGCCGCGCACCACCTCCATCGAGGCTGGCGATCCAGATCTCAAGGTTGCCACTGCGATCGGAACTCCAGATGATCCTGGATCCATCGGGCATGAACGCCGGGTCCCAGTCGTTGGCCGTATCGTCGGTCAACTGGGTCAACGATTCAGAGGCGGCATCGAAAATCCACAGATCGAGGTTGCCCCCCCGGTTGGAGGAGAAGAGGATCTTCGTTCCATCGGGCGAGTAAACCGGTTGGCGATCGACACTGTTGCCGTCGGTCAACGTTAGCGATGGGAGTTCGATACCAGGCTGCAGCGGCAACTGGGTCAGTCCCTGTCGATTTCCGATCGTACCGAACACTATCCGACCGTCGTCGACGATGTCCAAGCGCGACCCGAACTGATTCAGAAGTAAGCGGTTGGCCCAGAACAGATCGACCGTCTCGCCCGTTGTCACATTCAAACTCGACATTTTCACGGCCGTTGTGCTCGACCCTGCCAGGAGATCGTCGCTCCAGCCAAACACCAGATGCTCCCCGTCTCCAGACCAGGCCAGGCCAGTCAAACTGGGTCGTTCGGGAGGAAGGCTGGTCACTTCTCCGGTCTTGACATCCACCAAGTTTATGTTCAGCGGTGTGACGTTGTTCTGGGAGGATGAGACAACAGCGATATGCCTGCCATCTGGGGACCATCTAGGCGAACCCAGTGCCAACCCGTCGAACGTTGCCAGTATCCGTTCGTCCGCACCGTCCGCGTTGCAGATTCCGATCTCATCCGAGCCTCCGCTGTTTCGCACGAAGACGATGGATTTGCTGTCCGGCGACCAGTCGGCCTCGCTCGCCAGGTCGATCATCTTGCGTGGATCACCGCCGACTGCCGGTATGCGAAAGATTGACGGCCCGTCAGCCGTCAGGCGACTGAAGAGAATACTGGTTCCGTCCGGTGAGAACCGTACGAACGAATCGTTGCCGTCGGTTAGCCGTGCTTCGCGTCCACCCTGTAGCTGCTTGATCCAGAGCCCGCTTGAACCCGCACGTCGGGCGGTGAACGCGATCGTCCTACCATCCCGCGATGCGGCGGGGTGGGCCCCGGTCCCGGTAAATGTCAGTTGCTCGATCTTGACCGGACTCGGAAGACCTGAGGGCGCTGACGTTCCTTTCAGCCACGCACCGACGAGGAGACCTAGGACCAGAATGACGGGGATCAGCCACATCGGTAGCGACCTTCGGGCCCTCCGCGGCTCCGTAACGAGTGCCTGCGTTTCCATCGTACTCCCCGACGACGTCTCGAGCGCAAACGCCAGATCGTGGGCCGAATGGAATCTCTGTTCGGGCTGCTTCTCGAGACAACGCTGGACAATTCGCTGAACCGCCAGAGGCGTAACCGTCTCCCCGTCGGGAAACGGCGGCGGGTCTTCACGCAGGATCGCGGTCATCGTCTCCGGCACCGTGTCCTCTTCGAACGGTCGCTTCCCACGGAGCATCTCGTACAGCACCGTACCCAACGAAAAGATGTCCGACGACGAACCGACCGGCTCCCCACGGGCCTGCTCCGGTGACATGTAGTTGACGGTTCCGAGCACGGCTCCGGCGCCGGTCAGGTGGGTAAAGGTCGGTGTGTTCTCCGGTAGTGACGCCGGGGCATCGGCGGTGCTGCGGGCCAGACCAAAGTCCAGGATCTTGAGACTGCCGCCGCGAGTCAGGAAGAGATTCTCCGGCTTGAGATCTCGATGGACGATCTCGTTGTCGTGGGCGGCACCCAGCCCGCGAGCGGCCATGCGTGCGTAGTCGACGGCCTTTCGTGACGGCAGCGGGCCGGCCGCGAGCGCGTCGCGCAGTGTCTCCCCGTCTAGCAGTTCGATGACCGCGTACACGACGCCGTCGTCTTCGCCGAAATCGTGAATTCCCATGATGTTCGGGTGCGACATGGCCGCCACGGCCTTGGCCTCCCGTTCGAAGCGCGCCCGCGCCTCCGGATTGGTGCGAAAGGCCTCGGGCAACACCTTGATCGCGACGTCGCGATCCAACCGGCCATCGCGGGCTCGGTAGACCTCGCCCATCCCCCCGGCTCCGAGGGAACCGAGAATCTCGTAGGCTCCGAGGCGCTGGCCGATCTCTAGTGCCATGTCAGGGCTCTCCTACTTCGGCAGTTGCTCGGGCAAGATGATGTTGCACCCCTCAGACTCGGGATCATAGACCAGGATCAGGTCTCCGGCGTCCAGTCTCCGGACGACCTCTTCCGCCTTGTCGTCCACATCCCCCAACTCGGTTCCGTCCCGGGAGACGTACTCTTCGATGACACCGGCCAGTGCGTGGCCGCTCAGCTGGCGATGCGGGATGATCATCGAACAAGCGGAAGCGCGTCGACGTCGATGGGCGCACGCCACGCCGCCTGCGCGGCGACGGAATCGGGACGTCGGGTTGGATCTGCATTGAGGTTTCGACGAAGGAACGAGTGCATCTCTTCGCTGATGCCGTGCCCGATCTTGTGGGGCGGCGGTAGTTCCAGGGACTGCTTCTGCTGCCACATTCCGATGGTGGTGCCCTTCTTGATCAACCGGTTTCCCGCGAGAAGCTCGTAGGTCATGCAGGCCAGCGCGTAATTGTCGACCTTCTCGTCGATGCCGAGGGTCTCCTCGAGCTGCTCGGGCGCCATGTAGAACGGTGTTCCGACGACCGATGTCTCGAGTGTTTTCGTCCGGTCACCGCCGTGTTCGATCGGTCGCGCAACACCGAAGTCGATCAGTTTGATTCCGCCCTCGGGGGTCAGCATCGTGTTGCTGGGCTTCACATCACGGTGCAAGACGCCCTTCCCGTGGATGTACTCCAGGGCGTTGGCCAGCTGGCCGGTAATGGGCCGCACCAGGTTCTCGGCGATCGGAACACGACGCCCGGTGACCCGCTCGAGTCCGGGTCCCTCGCAATATTCGACGACGATAAACTGCGTACCGTAGGCCGAGAATCCTTCGATCCGCTTTGCCAGGTTCTCGTGATCCAGGCCGGAAACGATCTTGGTTTCCTCACGAAAACGGGATAACGCCGTCGTGTCGTATGCCAGCTTGTGACTCATCATCTTCAACGCGAATCGCTTGCCATCCGAATCGCGGATGGCCTCGTAGACCATCGCCATGCCGCCACGACCGATACACCGGACGATGCGATACCCGTGAATATGCTTGCCGCCAAGCGCGTCGGCGTCCGAGCGTCCCAGGCGCTCGGAGATCAACCGAGTCAAGACGACGGCGATCTCCGGATGACGCCGGGCCAGATCGTGAAAATCGTCGGCGGCGAGCTCCAGCACCCGCATCGGCGTCCGCGCGACGACATCGGCGCTGGTGGGCTCGCCGGAGATCAACGCCATCTCGCCGATTACGTCCCCGACCGAGACCTCCGCGACCTCGGTGGGAGCCTCCATCCCGGCGGCGACGACGACCGCCGCCCGTCCCTCGAGGATCAACTGCAGGGAGCTGGCCGGAATATCCTGATGAATCAGCTTCTCGCCCTCGGCGAACGTCGTCTCGTCCATGCGGTCCATCAGTCGCTCGAGCAAGTCGTCCGGCAGTCCGCTGAACGGCTCGCAATCGGCCAGTGTGCGCTGGTGTTCGTTCCCCGGTCCGTGCATTGTTGTTCCCGTCGAGATTACAGCCTGGGTGGCGTCGCCACGATTCTAGCCGTTCTGGCCGGGGCAGACGAGATTCACTTTTTGGCGAGCTGGATGACTCCGTCCCAGCCCTGTGGCGGCGGATCGGACTCGAAACCGGCAATCGTGCTCAGGTACCACTCCGACGGCCCGTCGGTGCCACCTCGTCGACGACAGGTCTCCTCGAATCCGGCAACCGCCTCACGGAACCTGCGAGACGTGAATTGGGTGACGGCGTCGCCGAAGATGGAAAGCGTGTCGGCGTCGATGCTGCCTGGAGTCTCATGCGATCCCAGCAGTTCATACAACTCGACAGGATCCGCACGGCCAACCACTCGAACCCGGCCGAGAAACCGAGAGATGAACTCGTCTCCTGCGGCTGCGATCGCCTCTCCGCTGACAAGGACGCGAGTGCCGGTGGTCTTGTTCAGCGATTCGAGGCGAGCCGCCAGGTTGATCGTGTCGCCGATGGCGGTGTAATCGAACCGCTGTGAAGAACCCAGGTTTCCCACCAACATCGGGCCGCAATGCACCCCGATGCGTGTCACGAGACGCGACGCCGGCGAATCCCCCGTCGACTCCTGCTGCGCCGCCATCGCAAGGGCTGCGCGACATGCCCGCGGTGCGTGATCCTCCATCCGGACGGGGGCGCCCCAGATGGCGAATACCGCATCGCCAATATATTTGATGAGCGTGCCACCCGTCTCGAACAGTTTCGTCGTGATCGCGGAGAAATACTCGTTGAGCATCTTGGCGGTCTCGGTGGCCGTCATGTCCTCTGCGATCGACGTGAACCCCTGAACGTCGGTGAACAGGGCGGTACCAACGACCTCCTCGCCGCCCAGGCTAAGAGACTCGGACTCTTCGGAAATACGTCGACTCATCTCCGGCGAAAGGTAAAGGGCGAATGCCCGGCGTATCTTCTCGCGTTGACGAACCGTGGTCAGGTAGTACCAGAGCGTACTGGCGCCGTAGGAGATCGGTGCCTGGATCAGCGCCGGCAGGATGACCGCGATCGATCGACCCCAGAAGGTCAGCGCGCCGTAGCCGACGACCCACACACACCCGATGAGCGCGAACAACGCCACGGCGGCCGTGAGGGGGCGCAGGAAGATGAACAGAAACGCCGCCAGCAGGGCTAGACCGAACGACCAGGCTACGATCCACCCGATCGTCGGTCGATCGAGGTGTCTTCCCTCGAGGAGGTTGGCGGCAATCGTCGCGTGCACCTCGACACCGTAGGTGAACCCCACCACCCCCCCGCTGAACGGCGTCGGGAACGAGTCCTTACTTTCGCCGATCTGCGTCGCGGCGACCTGTGAAAGGCCCACAAACACGACTCGATCCTGAAAGAAGCCATCGGGCAGGTACTGGTCCGGGTCGAGGGCCTGATAGAGCGACACGGTGTTGATCGTTCGCGGCGGCCCGTAGTAGTCGATCAGACGGCTGCCACGATCCCCGCGGAATGAGAGATCGCCTGTCGCAACCTCGTAAGCGGCCAACGCCAGGCTCGGACGGTCTCCGGTGTACAGCCAACTCTCTCGAATGACGCCGTCGCCGTCCTGTGGCATGGAAACTTCGCCAACTGCCGCCGCACTCTCGGCGAACGGTCGATACGGTTCGATCAGTCGTGCTTGTCGGAAACGTGGATCCTCTGTTCGATCGATCGTCGACCCCAGAACGACGTTGTTCGCGTCAAACAGCGCCAGCTCGAACTGAACGTCGCTTGCGGGATCACCCGGCGTTTCAAACAGCACATCGAAGGCGACGGACCGAGCTCCCCGATCTTTCAGTATTCGGACCAGCTCGGCGTGGAGCTCCCGAGGCCACGGCGCCAGGGGGTCGACACCGCGCTCGATAAACGAGGCGTCATCGATCGCAACGACAACGACCCCCGTTGGAGCGGGCCGAGCGCCACGAAGCTTGAACAGGAAGTCGTGGCCGTAACGTTTCTCGAGACTCGCCATCAACGGCCAGTGACTCAGGACCACACCAACAAGGCCGACGGCGACCGCCAACACCACGGCCGTGCGGGTGCGTGAATCCGTCACGGCGAGGTGAAGTTCACCGTCAGGAGCGCCGTTCGGGCGGGAACGATGTCCTGCTCGAGTGAACTACGGAAGTAATCGAACTCCTGATCCGTCACATTCATCACACTGAGGACCACGGATCCCCAACGACCGGGCAATCGATAGCCGATATCCAGGTCGGCGGTCCAGAAATCCTCCTCGATCGGCGACCGGGCGGCATTGGACAGATCGTCAAATTGGTCGACACGCTGATCGAACATCGTTCCGCGAACGGCGGTAAAGAAACCCATCGGCAGGAAGAAACGCACCTGAGGTCGCAGTCGTTGGGTGCGAACGAAGTCCTCGAAGAGGCTGTTGTTGCTCAACTGGGTGAAATCGAAGTCCCGCTCCTCGTACGCATATTCAAGGCTCAGGGCCAGACGATTGCCAACCGTCGCGTTGACGTAGAGGTTACCCAGCCAGTCGTCGCTGTTCCTTCCGACGATCTCCGTGGCCGACTGAAACGCACAGCCTGCGAATGGATCCGGCGCCGAACAGTAGGGCTCCGGGATGTCCAGATCGCGTCGAAGCAGCGAGAGTCCGCCGAAGACCCGCTTGCCGAACTCCTGATCGACACCCACTCCGTAGTTCCAGGACGACGTGCCGGCGGGGTCGTCGAAGAACTGGTTAAAGCCGACAACCTGGGTCGGCTCGAGTGTTTGCAGCCGACCGATGGCGGGAGTCAAACGGCTGTAGGCGGTCGCCCTGAAGACGGTCGAGGCGGAGGCCCGAACCGACAGCCCAAACTTCGGGCTGACCTCGGAGTCTTCGAGGACCAGATCGGAGATCTGCAGGTTGGAGTCCCTCGGTGGCAGGAGTCCCAGTGGGACGTAGGCATCCTCATAGGACAGCCCGGCCGTCAACTCCAGAGGACCCATCCCGCGAATCTTGGCATAGCCATAGAGGTTCGAGAACTCGTCGTCGCCGCTGGCCATCGCAGGCGGGAGACCGAATGTCGCGCTGCGGACCGTCTGGTCACCGGTGTAATGGCCGGCACCTGCGGTCCAGCTGACATTCCTGGTTCTGAGGACGTACTGCGCTTCCAGCTGAGCACCATCGATCTCTGCGGAGCTGGCCTGCATGAAGATCGGGATCGCGAAATCCTGCTTGACCTCGCTAATGATGGCGGAGACGGCCAGATCGGAGGCCGGCGAGATCTTGCGGTGATAGCCGAGGCCGATGTTCGTCAGGTCCGTCTCGATGCGCTCCAGCCCGATGAGCGCCGGAAAGCCACGAAGCGGCAGATCACCGGTCTTGCGGGTGCCATCGATGACATTGACCTGGAACTGGTCGCGAGGCGTCAACGCAAAGACCATGAACGCCCGCACGGAGTCGTTGTCGGTATCGTTATTGGTTCGGAAGCCGTCGTCCTCGAACGTCTGGTACGAGACCGCGGCGGCGAACCGATCGCGATTGAAACTTAGCGTGAGGTCTGCACCGCTCGAACTGCTGTCTTTCACTTCGAGCAGGTCCAGGCAAGAGCCGACGTTGCCCATCGGATCCAGGCAAACATCGCCCGGATCGAAGTACTCACTGAGATCGCTGTCGGTCGACCCATAGCGGAGACCGGCAAAGCCTCGAGTTCGCGGACGATTGAACAACGACGTGTACTCATTGAATGACACGCTCTCGTTGACGACGTCCGGCCTGACGGCGTTCACGTTGGAGGGCTGGTAGATCCTCGCCTGCAATGTCTCACTGAGGAAAGCCGGAGCGAAGCCGGGAAGATTGCGGTAGGTTCCCGCCAGGAAGAGATGGGACGAGAAGTTCGACTGGTCCTGATCGGCACTATCGCGAGCGGTCACCATGCCCAGTTGATCAAATCCCAGCTCGTTGTAGATCCCCGCCAGGTCCACCGAGCGAACGGCCAAATCCTCATCGAGCAACAGTCGCGAGCGATAGACGGCCCGCTGATCGTTCAGCTTGATCGACTGCTGCAACTCGCCTAGAGCCTCGACGGGTCGGTTATAGGTCCGTTTGAGGATGGCGTCGTAGAGATGCGGCGTCGGGTCCGAGGGGTCCAGCTGTTTCGCGATCTCCAACTCCTTCGACGCAGCGCCCTCGCGCCGCTCCTCGAAGTACGCCTTCGACAAATAGGAACGAAGCAGCGAGTTGTCGGGGTCGAGGATGACGGCGGTCTGCAGTTCCTCGCGACCGGCGGCCAGATCGCTGCGTAGCAACGCGATGCCCAGTCCCAGGCGCGCCAGCGGGAAACCGGGATCGGAGGCCACGGCACGTCGAAACGTCTCGACCGCCCGGGCCGTCTGAAATTCCGCCAACTCCACGAATCCAAGCACCGCCAACGCCCGCGACGAATCGGCGTCACGACGAACCGCTTTCTCTGCAGCCTCCCGTGCCCCGCGGGTATCGCCCTCCGCCATCCGCAGCTCCGCCAGACGGGCACGTGCCTCTGCACTATCCGGATCCAGTCGCACCGCGGTCTCTGCAAGCTCGCGGGCGCTCTCGATGTCGAAATCGGACTGATACGAGAACGACATCGCCATCGCTGCCGCGGCAGATTCGTCGTCGGCCTCGTAGGCCTTCCGGGCGAGGCGACGAGCCTCGTCCTTCCGATCGGCCACGACCTCGATCACCGAGGCTAACGCCAGAGCCACCGGATTGTTGGGGTTTCGCTCTCTCGCCTCGGCGATTATCGACGAGGCGCGAGAGACCTGCCCGGAGGCCAAAAGGTCTGCCGCCTGCAGCAGTCCCTGACCCTCGGCACCCATGGACTGAAGACGCGCGGCGTCCGCGCGACCGACGACACGTGGGTAGTAGAGCGACCAGGTAACGGCGTCGCGCGGTCGCACCACGACACGCCGGACCGGAGCGCTGCCCGGCTTGACGAATGCAGACTCCCCCGCCGAAACACGAAGCGAGCCAAAGTCATTGGACGCATCAACAACACCCTCGACCATCGTGATCGTGGTGGTTCCGTCGAGTCCGACGTCGACAACAAACTCGGTACCGCGGATCGCAGCCGTTACGGTCGGAGTCTCAATCCTTCCGTAGTCTTTCGGCTTGCGACTGGAAAAGTAATGCTGACCCGATAGCACGCGAAGTGCACCCGGTTGACCGTCCTGCGGGGCACGGATCTCGACCTCGCTCTTCTCGTTGACACGATGCAGCGTTTGATCGGAGTAGAGGATCGCCGCTCGGCTGCCTTCACCGGTTTTCACTCGATCGCTGGCAAAGAGGTTCTCGTTGATCACCGACGGATGCCACTGCTCGTCCTCGCTAGAGAGGGTCGTGACGTCGTTCTGGACCGAAGCCAGTTTGCCGCATGGGTCATCGGCGCCGAGGACCGGGGACGCGAGCACCACCCCTAGGCCGATCAGGAAAATGACACCTACCGGACGATTCTTGCGCTGCATCTCGCGGCCCCCCTACACATCGACTGCATCATAGCTGCTAGAATCCGATCTCGATTAATAAATGAGGTCTGCATGGCGTCGGCTAGATATAAACTCAAGTGCTGGGGAGCTCGTGGCACGGTCCCTACCCCGTCCGCCGACCGGCTGGCCTACGGCGGAAATACGGCGTGTCTGGCCGTGCAGCTTGGTGAGAACGACTATCTCATCCTCGACTGTGGCTCGGGGCTGCGGGGCCTCGGAAACGTGTTGGCCGCGGAACCCGCCGATCGCGCGCGACGCTTTCATATCTTCCTCTCGCACTACCATTTCGATCACATCGAAGGCCTGCCCCTCTTCCCGCCGCTCTACAACGCCAACAGCACGTTCTCGATCTACGGGATGGACAGTTGCGGGCGCTCGGTCAAAGAGATTCTCGAGTCGCTCGTCAGCCCTCCGTACTTCCCGGTGACGCTGTCCGATACACCCTCGAATATCTCCTACCGTGCCGTCGGAGAGTCGCCCATCAAGATCGGCGACCTCACCGTTCGGAGTCTGCCGCTCAACCACCCCGACGGCTGCATGGCGTTCCGCATCGAATGTGACGGGCGTCAGATCGTCTACGCCACCGATCATGAGCACGGGGTCGAGGCGACCGACAAAGCGTTGATTGAATTCGCACGAGGCGCGGACTACCTGATCTACGACGCAACGTACCAGCCCACCGAATACGAGGAGCTTCGTCGCGGCTGGGGTCACAGCACGTGGTACGCCGCCGTACAGACGGCTCTGGTGGCTCAGATCGGTTCGCTGGTGCTGTTCCACCATCATCCGGACCACACCGACGAAGACCTCGACGCCGTGCTGCGGGTCGCGCAAGAAGAGTTCCCGAATACGATCGTGGCCCGGGAAGGTCTCGAACTACCGCTGTAGCTCGATCTAGGGAAGACCGGCAAGATCACGGCCAGGCTCGGTTCCGGGAACGGTCTGGTAGCTCCGACCGTCGCAGTCCGTGGCGAATAGGTAGAACCGACCTGCTCCGGCTCCAGGAGCAAAACCGTCGTCGTAGGACACCGCATCGACTAATACGCCTGTCTCGTCGATTGAGAGCGTGCTGACTGAAGCCAAGAATCCACGGACAAACCGCACATCCGCGGTCAGATCCCAGACAAAGACTCCAAGTGTCGATCTCACGACCTGCCCGAACGGTACTGGGTTCTGCCCTGGATTCGCGACGAACTTGCAGTTGTCGGTGGCATTGGGAGTTCCATCGTCGTCGGAATCCAGCCCATGAGCATACAGCTCGGGCTTACCACTTGTTGTCTGATCCTGAACGTAGACGGCAAACTCTTCGTCGGCCGTAATCTGATAACCCAGCACACCCACGTCCCCACTCGTCGCACTCACGTTGACCTGCTCTCGCGGTAGGTTTCCTCGGGCAGCCGCTGAGAAGATATCTCGCGTCGCGCCTTCGGACTGGGAGCCGATTCCGTAAGCGACCAATTGGGTTGCGACCGCGGGCACGTAGACGTTGAACAACGCGTCACCGGCCGACAATACGTCGTTCAGTTGCGTCGCCTCGGCCGCTCCATCGATCGGAACGCTAAAGAGGTCGACGGCCGCACCGAAGACCGGATAGACCGCACGACGCCCCAGCACCGGGGTCCCGCGGCCGACGAAGGAGCCGGCGCTCTGTGGTATCGCGAGACCGTGGAGTGTCGTCGGCTGTGCACTTCCGTCAATCGGCACTGATAGAAGATCGATCGTGCCGACGGTATTCTCATCGGCCTCGTAGACGACCGTCCCACCGTCGGGGCTGAGCGTAAGAACATCGGCGTACTGGGTCCCGAGCAGCGGCGTGTTGAGCCGCGTGCCCGATCCAGCGCCGGCGATCGCCGCCGCGTGGACCTCACTGACGCCATCGGTCTGTTGATCTGCGAGATACCCGACCTTCGTCCCATCGGCGCTAACCTGAATCGTGTTGACGCCGTCGCCCGCCATTCCAGGGTTGAGTTTGACTGGGCTGCCTCCGCTTATCGGCACGGAGAAGACATCCAGAATTCCAAGAACGTTGTCATCGCCGACGTAAACCACCGTAGAGTTGTCGGGACTGACTTCCGCCAGTGTCACCGACCCAAGCGCAGACGAGAGCTGGGTGTCGGATCCGGGACCGGACGCGCCGAGCGGAACGCCGTACCACTGAAAGACATCGTCACTTCCTGCGTCCGCCGCATAGACCGCCCGCGATGAATCGGGACTGAAGATCGCCGCGACGACGTTCCCGTTGGCATTGCCGGCAGACGCGTCGCTGATCTGTTGTGCGGAGGACGCGACACCGATCGACGCGGCGTGAAGCTCCGTGGCCCCGCTGCCGCTGGCGATGTCCTGCGCGAAGAAGGCGACGGTCGCGCTGTCCGGCGTGATGCCAAGCCCGGTGACCGGCGCCATCGCGGCGACGCTCAACTGCACGGCGCCAGTCGAACCATCGATCGGCACGCTGTACAGATCATCGACACCGCCGCCGCTGTTGGCGTCGGCGAGGAATGCCACGTTCGCCCCATCGGGGCTGATCTGGAATGTGGAGACACCCTCGTCTCCGGTGCCGAAGACCAGGCCCGTACTGAGTGTGATGGGAGTCGACGATCCATCGACCGGCGTGGCATACAGTTCCACACGTCCGATCGTGACCTGGTCCGCGAGATAGACCGCCGTCGCTCCGTCCGGACTGACGGCGAACGAGCGGACACTCCCCGCCATCGTGGCTGCCGAGATCTTGATCGAACTCCCGGCGCCTCGGTGAACGGACGCGCCTGAGGGACGCGGATCCACGGTCGGCAACAGAATTGCGGGGGTCCCCGCGCTCCGAATACCGCCAACCGGGCGCGTCCGGATGGAGACCTCGGCCTCCCGGATCGGCGCCATCGTCTGGGCGACGACGATCCCGCCCGCCGACAGGAGGAGAAGCCCCAACGCAAGCCACCGCAGAGAATTGCAGGTCATTCGCATAGCAACCTCCCTACGGAACCACCGTGATTCCGGCCTCGAAGACTCGTGTATCGGGCATCTCCACACTGATGGTCCAGTCGCCCGGTGCCAAGCTCTCGGTCCGCAAACCGAACTCGCAACGATTCGAGCCGCAGACAAACTGTGGGTCGTTGGGGTTCGAATTGTTGTCCGCATTGATGTTGATCAGCGGCATGGACCCCAGCGTCTCGTGCGTCAGATCGACGATCTCCGGGAAGGTCTCGAGATCGTCCGCATTCAGCGTCAAATTGCCACACGCCAACTTCAACTTGAGTGGCACATTGCTTCCCTGATTCACGGAAGACGCGGAGATGTTGACGGGGTTACCCTTCGGCACGAGATCGGCATTGACCGGACTCAGAAAGCCCTTCAACCCGTCGTAGGTCTCACCGTCCAGATCGACATCCGGATCGCACTTCTCACCGACGCCGATGACGAACGGCATCTCCGTTTCGAACGGCACGTCGGTCAGACCCTGGAAGCCGACCCTGAACACCCGCCCGACATCCGGCTCTTGCTCCAACGGCATTACCAGCCTGAACGGAACGGTATTCATGGTTGGAGAAAGAACGGGAGGCGTGTCGCAATCTCCAGGCTCCGTCAGTGCCGGGAAGTCCGGGAACGCCGCCGTGGCGCTGACCAACGTGATCGGCTGCGTGTTGAACGTATCCGGCGGACTGGTCAACGTCGCAACGACGTTCGTCAGGGCCATCGGCCCGACGTTCACCACTTCTACCAGCACATCTGCCTGCTCTCCCGGTTGCAGGAGTCCGTCACCACTCTCGTCGAGCACGATGATCGTCGTAGGCGACGGGACGAAGTCATCCATCAGCTCCGGCGGTGCCGGCACGATGATCGCGCACGGCCCCTGACCTACGACTTCTCCGCCCTGCATGACGGTCGCCGTGGTAAAGACCTCTATACCGATGTTGGAACCGCTCTGGCATTGGGTGAACGTCTCGCCGTCGCCGACGACCTGGGTGATCGGAGCAACCCCGCAGACCGGCGCCTCGATCACGCCCGAGACACCGTGACTTGTGGACGTCACCTCCCGCGTCGACTCCCGCACCGATCGTCGCCGTTCGGCCAGCGAGGATCGCTTCGGGCGACCCACGGATAGGCGTTCCTCCGCGGTCGAGGGCTCGTGAACGACGATCTGTCGCCCCTCCCGCTCGACCGTCGGACGCACGGTCGCGGCGGTCCTGGGCAGCGACGGGCGCGGCCGAACGACGGGCACGGGACTGGTGGGATAGGGTTCGAAGACGATCGGCTCTGCGTCTGGTGCTCGGGCGGTATCGCAGACGCATGAGGAACCTTGACTGCAGGCCCCGGTGCCAGTGGACGGGCAATTGCTGAAGTCGCAGACAAATCCACACTCACCGCAGTTGAACGGATCCTTGTGGATGTTGACGCAGACGTTATCGCAGTTGGTCTGAAGCGGGGGGCGACAGGTCTCGCATTCGCCGCCGGAACAGACGGCGTTCGCTCCACAGGTGTTCCCGCAGGAGCCACAGTTCAGCGGATCGTTCTGCAGGTCGACGCAGGTCTCTCCGAAAAGGGTCGGGGACTCCGGAGGACAGATCGGTGTGCACGTCCCGACATCACAATATTCATCGAAGGCACACTGGAGTCCGCAGCCGCCGCAATTGGCGGTGTCGTTGTACGTATCGACACAGGTGTCGTCACAGAACTCCTGCCCGTCACCGGGACAGATGGGGGCGCAGCTGCCGCCGTCGCAGAATTCATCGTACTGACACTGGTTGCCGCAGGCGCCACAGTTACCAACATCCGTGAAGGTGTCGACGCAAACGTCATTACAGAGCTCCTGCCCCTCGCCGGGACAGATCGGAGCGCAGCTGCCGCCGTCGCAGAATTCGTCGTACGCGCACTCGATCCCGCAACCACCGCAGTTGGTGGGATCGTTCAGTGTGTCTTCACAGGTTTCGCCGCAGAGCTCCTGGCCCGCACCGGGACAGATCGGCTCGCAGGCGCCCACATCGCAGAATTCGTCGAATGCACATTCGATCCCGCAGCCACCACAGTTGTTGTCATCCGTGAGGTAGGACTGGCAGCCGTCCTCGCAGATCGTCATTTCCGCCTCGGAACAACAGCCGGGTTGTACGACTGTGAATTCCACGTCGCCACCGGTGTTATTGGTGATGCGTTGCTCGAACCGGCCCGGAGTGAAGTCACTCTCACAGGTCGCAATCGTCTGTTCCGGACTGAAGAACGTGACCAGGCTCGACGTCAACGACGCGCTGGAGAGCGTCACCATCGTCGGGAAGATCGATTTGCCGGGAACCATGAACTCGCGCTCGGCCCCACCGGAAGCCTGCACGCCGTCCTGCATGCCACCGAAGGACTGGACGGTCCGCTCCTGCACGAACGTCGCCGGGCTCTGAACCGTGAACACCTGAGAGACGGTGGTCCACTGCCACTTGGTCCCCACGTCGGGACCGGAGGTCAGGATCGACTCGAAGCCACCGGGCCCCGCGCCGGGCCAGAAGAACGTGAATTCCCTGCCGCGTGTGTTGTTGAAGATGATGTTCTCGATCATGACCGGGAAGCTCTGCAGCACTTTGGTTTCCACCGTGCTTTCCGCGCCGTTGACGGGATTGCCGTCAAGATCGATCCTCGCCTCTGCGGCGAAACCGGGAGTCGATAGCGGAAGAGTTCCGGCGACAAGCGCGAGACAGAGAACGATCCTCAGGAACCGAGTGCGCATGACTTCCCCCCAGACGACACGATGAGCGCGACCCACGCCCATGAATATAGCCAAAACCAGTGGATTATGGAACCGAACCCGGGTACTCACCCGTGTATTTAACGACGACGCGCCGATATTAGTTACGCTTTTCGGGCTTCTCGGCGAGTCGACGGCGCAAAACGACCACGGTCATGTCGTCAAGTTGTGGCGCGCCGTCGCCGAATCGATCGACGTCCTCGATGACAGCCCCGATCAGGGACGCCAACGGGCTGTCACGATGACGACGCACGACATCCAGGATCCGTTGCTCCCCGTACGCTTCTTCGTCGGCGCGTTCATGCTCGAAGATGCCATCGGTCGAGAGTAGCAAGAGGTCACCGGGCGCAAGCTCCATCGAGTGGGCAGGCCCGACGGGCAGATCGCCAAGCATCCCCAACGGGCGGGTCGTGGACGTGAGCCATTCCCCGCGATCGTCCTGCGCGTGGTAGTGCAGCAACGGTCCCTGCCCTCCCGCGTGATAGACGACGCTGTGCGCATCACGATCGAGGCGACCGAGAAACGCGGTCACGAATCGATTGGAAGAGAGATCCAGCGCCAACTGGTCGTTGATCTGCTGCATGGCGTGATCGATATCGACACCGAATCGAACACACATACACAGCATCGCCCGAACCTGGGTGACACTCAACGCAGGACCGATCCCGTGCCCGGTGGCATCGCCGAGAAGCAAGATCAATCCGCCGTCGTCCTGAAGATGGATGTCGTAGATGTCGCCACCGGTCTGATCGGCAGGTCGAGCCCAACCGCAGACCTCGTAGTCGTCCATCGTCGGCATGGACTGCGGGAAGACCCGCTGCTGGATGCTCCGCGCCACTTCCAGCTCTTGCTCGAGCCGCTCGCGGGCGACCTTCTCCCGCAACAGTCGCGATCGCTGGAGCGCCACCGCGCACTGTGCGGCCAGAGCCGTGGCAATCCGTTCATCCTCCGAACCAAAGACGCCCTTGCGTTTGTTTAGCACCTGGAGGACACCCTCGAGAGAATCATCGTGACCGATCAACGGGACGGCCATCAGGCACCGAGTCCGGTAGCCCGTCTTGCGGTCGATCTCTGGATTGAATCGGCTATCGGCGTAACAATCCGGGACGATCACGACCTGACGCGTGCGAGCGCACTCGCCAACGATTCCCTTGCTGGCCGGAACACGAAACTCGTCCGCACCGGTCGCAACGCGGGTGACCAGTTCGTCGTTCTCCGAATCGTAGAGAAACACGGTCCCGCGCTCGGCATTGAGGATCGAGCGCCCGGCATCGATCACGTGCTCCAGAGTCGTATCGATGTCCAGGGGGCGGGCGAGATCCCGCGTGACCTCCAGGATCCGCTCCAGCGCCTTCGCGCCCAGCGGTGAACCCCTACCGGGCAACGGCTTCCGCCAACGCCTTACCAAGCCCGGAACACGAGGTGCTGCCCCCGAGATCGTAGGTCAGCGTCTTCCCGTCTTTGAGCACGTCTCCGACGGCTTCCTCCATCCGTTCGGCGAGGGTCACGAGCCGTGGGTCGCCGTAACGATCGCCGAGCCACTCCGCCATCATGGCGCCACAGAGCACGGCAGCGATCGGATTGACCTTGTCCTTACCGGCATGTTTGGGCGCGGAGCCATGAATCGGTTCGAACATCCCGTGGTCGAATCCGATATTTCCACCGGCGGCCAGACCCATGCCGCCCTGAGTGGTCGAGCCGTTATCCGAGATCACATCGCCCACCAGGTTGGGTGCAACCACGACGTCGTACCACTCCGGGTTTCGCATCTGCCACATGCAGAATGCGTCGAACATGGCGACGTCCTGTTCGATATCCGAAAACTCTTTGTCGCCCAGCTCCCGGAAAATCTCTTCGAAGTAGCGGTGGGCACCGATGATGTTCGACTTGACGACACAGGTCACCTTGCCCGGTTTGCCCTTGCTGGCCTTCCGCCGACGGGCCAGCTCGAACGCGTAACGACAGATCCGCTCGGTCCCCTTCCGTGTGACCTCGATGGGACTCATGCGACCCACGATCGAACCGTCGTCGCCCGTCAGATCGCTGGAGCGACCGGTGTAGGCCTCCTCGGTGTTCTCCCGACAGACCACGTAATCCACGTTCTCCGGTTTCCAGACCGACTGGAACTTACCCGAGACCTTGTGAGGGACGCCGGGGTAGAGCTTGATCGGTCGGAGATTGCAGAAGAGCTCCATGCGACGACGGTTGCCGATCACCTGGGCGAAGCCGGCCATCTGCGGGGTCTCGTACGGTGCGCCCGGTTTCGTGAAGACGTTCTCCCCGGTCTCGGGGTGTTGTGCACCGACGGCACCCAGCAAGATCGCGTCGGCTGCATCGCAGCGAGCCTCGGATCCCTCCGGCCACTCCCGCCCATGCTCGAGGTAGTACTCGCCGCCGCCTGGAATCTCCTCAAAATCGAACCCGACCCCCACGGCCTCGGCGCCGGCCATCAAGACCCGCAGCGCTTCGCGCGTGACCTCGGGGCCAATCCCGTCACCGGGCAACGTAACGATTTGATAGCGATCCTTCGGCTTCATGACCGGTCCTCACGACGTGGATTCCGAAAGAAGTCAGGATAGCGTGCCTGTACACTGGTCGGCCATGAAATCGACGCAGAGTCCGATCCAAACATCCGGTGAGAGTCGAAGTTGGAACCGGTTCCGGCTGGATTGCGCCAGCCTGAGCGCCGCGGGAGCCGGGCGGAGTCGCAACGAAGACCAGTCCCTGTTTGCCGCTCCGGGCACGGACGCGGCGGAGCAAGCGGCCGCCGGGTACCTGTTCGCCGTGGTCGATGGCGAGACGACGCCTGGTGTCACCCGCTCCGCGTCCCGGGAGACTCGCACGTCGTTGCTCGAGATCCTGGATGACCCGCGACGGGCCGAATTGCGGCCGGACCTCATGCTTCATCGATTGCACGATGCCAACGACCGCTGCCATCAGCGTATCGGGGCGCGCTGTTCGGTGACCGCGGTTTGGCTCTGGGAAGATCCCCGGGGTGAGGCGGCCGTCGCGGGATGGGCGCATGTCGGCGACACCCGCCTCTACCATCTTGTAGACGGCCGCTGGCAGTGTCTTACCGAGGACCACGCCAAGGGTCGGGTCCTGGATCGGGCGATCGGGCAAGGGCCGGGGCTTGAGATCGAAACCGGCGCCATGACGCTCAAGCCGGGCGAGAAACTGATCCTCGTCACCCGGGGCGTCTGGCAATCCGCCACACCGGCGGCAGCACTGACGGCGCCGGAGTTCCCACCTACTGCCGAGGCCGCCCGACAGCTGGTTGGACAGGCGCGGCTGAACGGTAGTCGGGAGGACACGACGGCGATCGTCATCTCGGTCGGAAATCATGACGACGAACCCGAACCGGAGCACTAGACTATGGTGATGACTCGTTGTCCCTCGTGCTCGACCAACATCCAAACGGACCAGTCCTTCTGTGGTAGCTGCGGCTGTCGTGTGGATGGGTCGGAGGACAATCCGACCCAGACCAGCCTCAAGGACGACTCCCCTTCCCAGTCCTTCGCGACCGGTTCGTTCGATCAGGGACGCTTCGTGCCGGGTACGGTCCTCGAGGATCGCTACCGGATCGTCGCGTTGCTCGGCAAGGGTGGCATGGGCGAGGTCTATCGCGCCGACGACCTGAAGCTGGGACAGACCGTCGCCCTGAAATTCCTGCCGGCGTCCCTGGAACCGGGCTCCACGAAGATGACCCGCCTGTTCACGGAAGTGCGGATGGCGCGTCAGGTCTCCCATCCCAACGTCTGTGCCGTCTACGACATCGGCGAGCTGGACGGGTTACCGTTCATCTCGATGGAGTATGTCGATGGCGAGGACCTCGCCTCACTGCTTCGACGTATCGGACGGTTACCAAAAGAGAAGGGGCTGCAGACCGCACGACAGATCTGCGCCGGGCTGGCAGCCGCCCATGAGCAGGGCATCCTGCATCGTGATCTGAAACCGGCCAACGTGATGATCGACGGTCGCGGCCGGGTGAAGCTGACCGACTTCGGGCTTGCGGGTCTAACCGACAGTTTCACCGGCGACGAGATCCGCTGGGGCACCCCCGCCTACATGGCACCCGAACAACTCTCCGGAAAGGGAGTCTCGGCGCGAAGCGATATTTACGCGCTGGGGCTGGTGCTCTACGAACTGGTGACCGGCAAGAAAGCCTTCAGCGGCAAGACACCGCACGAGATCGCGAAGGCACAACAGGAGACGATGCCAACCTCCCCCGCCAACCACGTCAGCGACGTGGACGACGCGGTCGAACGGGTGATCCTCCGTTGTCTCGAGCGAGACCCCACCCAACGCCCCGGTTCGGCGCTGGCGGTCTCGGCGGCACTGCCGGGTGGCGACCCGTTGGCGGCTGCGCTGGCTGCCGGCGAGACCCCTTCACCGGAGATGGTGGCCGATGCCGGCGTCGAAGGAGGGCTCAGCCCACGGAACGCGCTCATTCTTCTGGGAATCGTGCTGCTTGGACTGGTCGGCCGCACCTTGGTCATCGACAAGGCATCGATACTCAATCTGGTCCCGATGGAGCTCTCAGGTCAGGAGCTGAAGGGAAAAGCGGAAGACGCGTTAGTAGCGCTGGGTCACGTCGAGCTGCCGGATTATCTGGAGAGTGGATTCCGTGTCCGTCGGGACTACATAAGGGAGATTACTGAGTCAGAGCCTACGGCGGATCACTGGGACGATCTGCGAGACGCGCGCCCTCCGGGAATCGTCTTCTGGTACCGACGGGCCCCATCGCCGCTCAAGCCTAGCAACGTCCATGCCTACCAGGTCACCGAGTTCGATCCACCGTTGTCGGAATCCTCCGAGATCGCGATGCAACTCGATACAACCGGACGACTCCATCATCTCGAAGCGTTACCTCCAGAGAACGCGAAGGCGATGAGTGATGAGGAGGATGATTGGACCTCCGTGCTGAAGCTGGCCGGATGGGACGCATCCGAACTGACCGAGATCGAACCTCTCTTCGCACCCACCGTGCCGACAACTCGGCGGATCGCGTGGGAGATCGACGGTAACGACAGCGCGGTCATTCAAGTCGGCGCCTACGGCAGTCTAGTGACCCACTTTCGCGTCATCCAACCGTGGGAGCGAACAGCCTACGAAACACCGGACGATGACAACGATTCGTCCAACGGCGGCAGCGTTTTCTTCGGGTTTGTCTTTGCCGGTGTGATCGGGTCGGCGATTTTTCTGGCCCGTCGCAATATCAAGAGCGGGAGAAGTGACGTTCGTGGTGCGTTGCGACTCTTTTTCTTCGTCATCGCTGTAATGCTGGCAAGTTGGCTTGCCCTCGGCGTTCGACTCAACACGCTTGATCTCGGGGACCTATTTTTCGGCTTTGTGTTTGGGCGACCCCTCGCGCATGCGCTTCTTCACGCGTCGATCTCGTTTGTAGTTTATATGGCACTCGAGCCCTACGTTCGAAAACTCTGGCCTCGCACGCTCGTCAGTTGGTCACGACTTCTGCTTGGCCGCTTTCGAGATCCACTACTGGGCCGAGAAGTCCTCATCGGCATGGCCGTCGGCGGTGTTCTTGGTTCGGCATCGTATCTGAACACGCTCGTCGCCAGTTGGACCGGTGGCTCACCGTTTCCACCGACGACTAACCTACCGAACGAGGGCATGCTTGGCGCAGGAGACAGCCTTGGCACGATCATAGGCGAGAGCCAGACCAGCATCTTCATGCCCATGCTCCTTCTCGTCGTGCTGTTGCTGTTCCGCCTACTCTTGCGACGTGACTGGGCCGCCGTCTCCGCTCTGATGATTCTCTTTGTGATCGGTCCGATCGTGAGCATGCCGGACGGCACTCCGCCATCTCTACTGGTGTGGGCGGTCCTTGCGATGATGACGTTGATGGCGACCCTCTCTCTGCTGATGCTGCGGATCGGCCTGGTGGCAGGAATCGCCATGATGTCGGTATTCATGCTCTCCACATTTCCTGTAAGCCTGGACACATCCCGTTGGTACGCCGGAGCAGCAGTACTGCCGCTGGCGATCTGGGTCGCTATTGCGCTCTGGGCATTTTACGCGGCGCTGGCGGGACGAAAGATCTTCGGCGACTCGCTATTGAGCGGTGAGTAGGTCTTCGAGGCTTACCGATCGAGTAGCTGCTCCCAGTTGAGCACGACCTCGATCCGATCGGTGGCCTGCTGTGACTCCGGACGTTGAACGAACGCCAATCGATCACTGCCGGGAACCGGTACGAACGATTGCTCAGAGAACAACTCGGACAACTGAAGGTCTTCGACGGATTCGATCCGAACGTCGGGGGTTGAATACCGTCCGCTGTCATTGTCCAACGTCGCTGCTAACAATTTCTTTCGGGGCCGGTCGAAAAAGAACAACTGCTTACCGTCGGCACTCCAGAACGGGTTCACTCCACCACTGCGTGAGACTTTGATCACCGTTTCGCCCACCCCACCTTCGAGGGAGTACGACCGCGCGTAGATCTCCGGCCGACCGCTCTCGTTCGATACGTAGGAAATCCAACGGCGATTCGGTGATACTGCGCCGCGGGACTCGCTGGCCACGGTGGCGATCAGGGGCCGAATCTCGGAAGAACCATCTACGGCGCCGATCCAGATGTCCGACTGCGTGGAACCAGAACTCCTGACGTCAAACAGGGCGTACCTGCCGTCGAAGTCGATGTCGCCGCTGTGAAGAACGAGATCCTGCGGCCACTCGTCGAACAGCGGGCGGGGCTTGGAGTCCCGCCGCAACTCACGGGTCAAGATCTCTCCGTCCTCTATCGATTGCCAGGAAGTGAATGCAAACTGCTGCTCTGACAGCCATGCCCCCCCGAACGTTACGAACTGGTCCGATGCGATCGGACGGCTGGACCCGGTGTCCAGTTCCACCAACCACAGCTCCGATGGCGACTCGTCGGCAGACATCGAGACCAGCAACCGCTGGCCGTCCTGCGAGAACCGGACGGGTGTCATGTACGCACCACGGGCCTCGATCAAAGGCTCGACCACCCCGTCTTGATCGATGGTCATCAACCTGTTGTCCGATCCTGCACCGGCACCGGTCACGAACGCAAGATGCCCGGCCCGTGAGGCACGCATCCACCGGATCTCATCGTCAGGGTTGGAGCCGCCCCCCAACACGGTCACGATATCTCCCGTCAATGCCGGAGGTGTCTGGGACAGATCGAGCTGAGCCGACAACAGGGTCTTGCCGCGCAAGAACAGCAATTGCCGACTGTCAAGTACCTGTGCACTGTAGGCGTTCTTCAGGAGCGTATGCTCGGTGCCGTCCCTCGTGTCGACGAGTAGGATCGCCCGCTGACCGTCGATGAAGCTGGAATCAAGTATCCACCTTCCACCATCGATCACTTCAAACTGAAATACACTGAATTGCCCGTTCTCGGAAATCTCCGCAAAAACTGTGGGCTCACCTCCGCCCGATGAGACCGAGAGAAGACGGTGTTCGTCAAGATAATCGACGTAGACGATTCGATCCTCGGTGACCCAACTTGTCGCCCCGTGATCGAGTACGTTCATCGCGATCGTCAGTGGTGGACGACCGTCAAGACCGACGACACGAAGATCCGCCCGATGATCGTCCGCTCCATCGGGCTCGACGAGAAAGCTGATCTGTCCCCCGTTCGGTGAGAACTTCGGAACGTCGGCGTTCTCGGTTCCCGGAATCGGTGCCGCGACAAACGAGTCGAGGCGTCGTAGCCAGAGACGGGAGGTCGCAACACCGCCGTTCCCGGCATCCTTGCCCATCGCTCGGTAGACGATCGAGGATCCGTCCGGCGAGAACGAGAATTGCACGTTCCGCGTCTGCGGTTCGTTCAACTGAAGCGACAACCCCAGCGGCTCGACAGTTCCATCCGGAGCCGGCTTGAGCCACCAGCCAATTGTCGCCGCCAGCGCGATCAGTCCGACGATGGCGACGCCACGAAGCCAGCGTCGCCCCGCCGGCTCTGCCGGTCGGTCCGCCGCGGCTGCACCCACGACGACCCCTTCGGGGTCGACGATCGCCTGCTCCAACTCGATGCGGGCATCGGCGATGTCATGTAGTCGGTTGTCCCGATCCTTCGTCAGGCAGCGGCGCAGCAACCAGTGCACAGTGACCGGAAGATCGACCGGCAACACTCCCCAGTCCGGATCCTTGTGCAGGATCGCTCCGATCGAATCGGACATCGTGTCACCACGGAACTCCGAGACACCGGTCAAGCACTCGTGTAGCACACAACCGAAGGACCAGATGTCGGTACGACGATCCGTCGCCTTGCCTCTCGCCTGCTCGGGGCTCATGTAAGCCGGGGTCCCCAGGATCATTCCGGCGACGGTGCCACCAGTGGTCACGGTGGGCGATGAAGTTTCGTCGCTCTCGATCGAATTCTCCGGGTCGAGCACCTTGGCCAACCCGAAGTCCAGGACCTTGGCCTCGCCCGACTTCGTTAACACGATGTTAGCCGGCTTCAGGTCGCGATGAACGATGTTGCGATCGTGGGCCGACTGTAGCGCTCTGGCGACCTGCGCGCAGAGCTTCAGCGCATCAAGCATCGGCAGTGGGCCGGCGGCGAGACGGGTGGAGAGGTCGTCGCCATCGACGAGCTCCATCGCCAGATAGTGAACACCGTTGGTCTGATGCAGTCCATGGATCACCGCGATGTTCGGGTGATGCAACGAGGCCAACACCTTGGCCTCGCGCTCGAATCGCTCCAATCGCTCGGGATGTTGCTGAAGGGTCTCGGGCAGGATCTTGATCGCGACCTCGCGATCGAGGGTCGTGTCGACAGCACGCCAGACCACACCCATCCCACCCTCGCCGAGTTTCTCAACAAGACGATAGTGACCCAGCATCTGGTCCGGTTTGGCTTGCAATGGGATCCCCTCTTTTCGCGGAGCCAAGGATACCCGCAAACGAATCCTCGGTGAAGAGAACGAAAGTTAGGGGGGGCGGGCGTTCCGCGCCTCTCTGCCCGGGCGTCCGGTTTTCAGGGAACGGTTGTTCGAGAACTAACCGCTTCCAGGGGTCTATAAAGCGGATCGAGAAACTCCGTCGCCAACTCGACATCTCCGATGTGTGGGAACGCCTGCTGATGTCGTGAAGCGATGTTCAGAGTCGCACCGATGTCGTACTCGTGACTCAGGAACTGTGCCAGCTCCACGCGGGTTCCAGACGTCGTCGCTGTCACGTGGCGAATTCCCGTGATGTCGGAATCGGCGAGACTCCAGACACGCTCCGCCAGATCCGCTGCCCATACCGCGCTGCGAACCTCGTCGGAGATCACCGTTATCGGTAGTCGGTTCTGCGTGCGATAACGCAACCAATCCAGATGGCCGGTTCGGCCGCTGATCGAAGGGCCGATTCCCAGGCCGTGGCGGATGATCAACGAACTCGGTCGCCGGCGAAGGAGTTTCTCCTCCGCCTCACATCGCGTCTGCCCATAGATCGAAATCGGATGAGTCGGATCGCTCTCGCAATACGGACCACGATCCCCACCGAAGACGTGATCGCTAGAGCAGTAGACCAGTCGCGTCGAATCGGGCAGTGAGTTCAGCAAGACGTCCATGCTCTTGACGTTGACCGCCCGCGCGAACTCAGGCTCCTTCTCGCACTTCTCGACGTCGCAGATGCCGGCGCAGTGAAGAAGCAGTTTCGGCTGCCACTCATCGATCACGCGACGAAGCCCATCGGCGTCGTCCAGATTGACCCGTGGCCAGGTCTGGCACTCTTCGTAACGACTGTACTCGCTACAAAACGGCGTCAGCGTATCAAGACCAAACCGTCGCACGATGGAGTAGCCGAGCTGCGACGTTCCACCGAGGAGGATCAATTCGTTCTTGCCAACGCGTCCAGCTCCTGGAACCAGTTGGTGATGACCTCGACGTTGCCACGGGGGGGATTGAGGACCATCAGGAAGCGGTCGCCGTCCGGATGGATGTCGTACTGCCGGGACCAGCGGTACTGAACCCATGCGCCGTCAAACAGCGGCTCCCGGCCGGTGACCCGGAAGCGTGGGGCGAACTCGAGCGACACGGCGACCATCGTCGCACCCTCCAGGTAGTAGACCGTCTTGCCGTCGGGAGCCCACGTGGGACTTGTCCCGCCCTTTGTAGAAATGCGGTGGCGAGCACCGGTATCGGGAAAGGAGGTCACGTAGATCTCGTCGGTACCGGAGTAGTCCGAAACGTAGGCCAACCATTGCCCATCGTACGAGACGATCGGCGCCAGTTCGTCATCGTCGCCGTCCATGAGACTGACCATCGACGGCTGATCGACGTCCTCGACGTAGTGCAGATCCATCCCCTTCTCGGGAATCTGCTCGCGGACGACCAGGGCACCCTGACGGGTCCAATCCGCAGAACGAAGATTGTTCTCCACGTCCAGCAGAATCTCCTCGGGCCGACTGAGATCTACGGGACGTCGGTAGATGTTGAACGAATCGGACCGGGCGCTTCCGTAGATCAGCTCGCTGCCATCCGGGCTCCACAGGGGGTAGAACCCACTCTCGGACAACTTGGTCGGTGTCTGGGTGTCCAGGTCGACCATCCAGATGGCATTTCCCTCGACGGAAACGGCGATACTCCGACCGTCTCGGGATAGACGGAGGTCATTGAAGTTCTTGAACGGCAATCCGTCCGTGAACAGTGGCGTCACCTGGCCGCTGAGGTCGACACTCATCAGCGACTGATTCTGGGACTGAGAGATCGGCAGGTAGACGACGCTGCCTTCGCTGGAGATGTCCAGCTGCATCTGACCCTCGTCGACCCACGCACGTGGGAGCACGGGCGCCGGCGGACCCGTAATCTCCAGTCGATCCGGATCGAATGGAGCGACAACGATGGTCTCACGCTGAACGAAGAGGATCTTGCCCGTCGGTAGGTAGCGGGGATTCGTGCCACCCATCTCGAGATCCGTCAGCTGCTTGGTGGCGATGTCCAGCGCCACGAGTCGGCTGACGGAGTTTCCTTCGTCCCGCGTGCTACATAGGACGGTCCCGGTGTCTGGGATCAGGGAAGGGAACATGAGCCCGATCTTCTGATCCTCCTTGCGGCTGATCTGCTCGGCCGGTTCGGTCCCCGTCGCCGACATTCGGAAGAGCTCTCCCTGATAGCTGAAATATAGATGGTCGTCGCTGCCCCATGTCACGCCGTCCATCGCCGCGGGGGCCGTTCCGATGTGGATGGCGGGCCCGCCTGTGGTCCGGATCTTCGCGAAGCGATCCGTATCGCGAAATCCGATCCACTGTCCATCCGGCGAGAACAGCGGGATTCCTCCACCCACCGTCCCTTCGACCGGCCTGGCATCGAACGCATCGATCTGACGCATGTACAACATGTCATCGGCGCCGGCCCCACCGAGCGTGAGGACCCGCGTGCCATCGGGAGAGACGGCAATCGCTCTGCCCGCGCCCTGGCGCGTACTGCCGGTGTTGGGGACCTCGAGCGTGAAGCGTCGTGTGAGTTGTGTCGATGGGTCGCTGCCCGATCCGAACAAAGAGAATCCGATCGCCACGACGGCGACAAGCAACGCCAGGCCGGCCACGATCCACGGTAGTCGAGACGCCTTCCGGGCGTCGTGCCGCACCGACTCCACCGGCCCGTCGGGATTGGCGATCGTGTTCTCGATGGCGATCCGTGCCTCGCCGATGTCCCTTAGCCTGCGCATCTTGTCCCGGGTCAGGCAACGATCGACCAGGCTGCTCATGGACGGAGGAACATCGGCAGGGATGTCGTCCATCGAGATCGGTGCACGCAGCACGTCGGCCAACGTATGGGAGACCGTCTCCCCCTCGAACAGGCGCTTCCCCGACAACATCTCGTGGAGCATCACTCCGAACGACCAGATGTCCGCCCGTCGATCGGTCGGTTGGCCGGACGCCTGCTCCGGGGACATGTACGACGCCGTGCCGAGGATCAGTCCGGCGACGGTGCCTGCGGAGGTCATCGTCTGCGAGGTCATCGGGTCGCTGGCGGTCGCCGGGTCGTAGGCCTTGGCCAGGCCGAAGTCGAGAACCTTGGCCTTGCCTTCCGGGTTCAACCGTACGTTGGCCGGTTTGAGGTCGCGATGGATGACGCCGCTCTCGTGGGCGACCTCCAGGGCCTCGGCCACCTCCCGCATGATCTGCAAGACCCGCTCGGCCGGAAGACGACCACGATTCATGGCGTCGGCCAGATCCTCACCGGGGATGAACTCCATGGCGATGAACCGATGCCCGTCCGCCTCGTGTAGACCGTAGACCCCCGCGATGTGAGGGTGGTTCAGGGAGGCCAGGACTCGTGCCTCACGCTCGAACCGCGCCAGTCGCTCCGGCTCCGAGGAGAATTGGGCCGGTAGGATCTTGATCGCCACGTCCCGCTCGAGAGAGGTATCCGTCGCCTTCCAGACCACACCCATCCCTCCCTCGCCGATCTTCTCGACGAGGCGGAAATGCAATAGTGTCTGGCCGGCTTCGATCGTCATGGGTCCGCCACTATAATCGACTTCGCGATGGGTGTCGCGGCACGCTGCCCGTCCCACAGCAAGAGATCCCATGACGCAATCCGACGACAAGAGCCGATCGCAGATCAAGCGGGAGTTTCGCGACCTGAAGGCGTTGGGGAAGGAACTCGTTGATCTGTCCGAGGGTCAGGTGCGGGCCCTTCCGCTGTCCGAGGAAACCCGCGACGTCATCCTCGCGACGAAGGGGCTGACCCGTAATGCGCTGCAGCGTCAGTTCCGCTACCTCACATCGTTGCTGTCTCATGAGGATGCCGACGTTCTGCGGACCGCGCTAGAGGGTCAACTCAAACCCCACGCAGACAAGGTGGCTGCATTGCATGAGGCCGAGCAGTGGCGTGATCGCCTGCTCGATCAGGATCAGAAATCGTTAGCGGAGTTCTTCGAGGACTACCCGGACTGCGACCGGTCTCAACTGCGCCAACTCGTTCGCAACGCCCTCAAGGAACGAGACCTCGGCAAGCCACCGAAATCGGCGCGCCAGCTGTTCCGCTACCTCCGACGCTGGACCGAGGCGGATCGTCCCCCCAGGTCGTAGACCAGGAACTCTCCCCGAAGCCCTGCGGAAGACGTCGGCTTGGCCATGGAGGGCCGTGCGTTGAAGGCTTCCCGGAATCCCTCGTTGGCGACGATGAACGCGGCGCGCCAGCCGTCGAAACGTTTCAGGGTTCGCCCGAGGTTGCGATAGAGAGCGAGCAACTCACTCTCCCGCGTCTGTAGCCGGTGCCCGTACGGCGGATTCGTGGCAAACACTCCGACACCGGCCGGTGCGTCGGGGAGATAGCTTGCGACTCGCTCCGGCGTCAATCGCATCGCGTCAATCGAATGCACCACGATCGACTTGTCGACCGCCCGCCCCGTCAGTCCCGACACCCGCAGATTCCCGATCATCCAGCCGATGCACTCCTCGTTGATATCGGAGGCCAGGATGAAGGGCCGTGTATCCGGATAGAGCGGCGGCGACTGGGACGGGAAGCCGCCGAAGACCGACATTCCGAACGCCGGCAGGTCCTCGGGCTTCCGAACCGCGAAGCCTCTCGCAAGCAACGCCGCCTCGACCGCGATGGTGCCACTCCCGGCCATCGGATCGACCAGAGGCTCGGCCTGGGGCATCCACTTCGACAGAAGGATCAGCTGCGCAGCCAGGGTCTCGCGCATCGGCGCCGGTCCCTGGGCCACCCGTTGCCCGCGTCGATGACGTGGGCCGCCGCCCAGGTCGAGGATGACGTAGGTCATCCGCTCGTCATCCAGACCGGCGCGACGCACGAGGATCTGCATCTCCGCACCGCTCGGCTGCACCTCCGCGTACCCGCCACGCTTCTGCATCGCCTGTTCGAACGCGCTCTTGATCGCGCCGCGCAACTGCAGAGGCGAGGACTCGAAGTCCTCGGCGCCCTTGACCTCGACCGAGATGCTGACCGATCGGCCCTTCGGAAGACGGTCGTCTACGGCCAACAGCGGAACCAGGTCGGCGACAAGGGGTTCCAGCCGGACGGCCGGCGACGACGCAAGCTCCCAACCGATCCGCGATGAGCTGCGGTGATAGCAGGCGGCGACCCAGGCAACCGACGGGTCGAAGGGATAGCGCAGCGCCGTCGATCCCTGGCGGGTCGGCTTCGGCACGCGAACCTTGAAGGGCGACCGCATGACCAGCCGTAACAGCTCGGACTCCATGACCTTGTTGGCGCCGACGGTTCCCTGCAATCGGAGGAACGATTCTGTTTGTGCCTTCATGAGGTTATGATGCCGTACAGAGCCGGACAATAGGGAACGAAAGTGACCCGCCGACGCCAGTGGAGAGAACCGATGCGTCTATCCCGTGCCTTGCTATCGATTCCGTTACTTCTACTCGCGGTCGGTTGTCCCAGCAGCAGCGACCCGCTGCTCGGAACCACCGGCTGCCCCGCGCTCGTTGTGTTCTCGCCGACGGAGGTCGACACCAACGCGACCCTGATCCAATCGAGCGAGGTGGCACCCGAGTATCCCGAGGCCGCCCGGGTCGCGATGATCGAGGGAACCGTCCTTTTGACGGGAGTCGTATCGGATCGTGGCGCGGTGTGCAGCCTGCTGCCGCTGACCGTCGATCCGGAGGGCTTGGAGTTTGAAGACGCGGCCATCGCCGCGGTGATGCAGTGGCGTTATGACCCGGCGACACGGAATGGCGACAATGTCGCCGTCGTCGTCACCGTGCAGGTCGATTTCACGCTCAACTGACGTCGTTGGCTACGACTCGTCGTCCGGCGGCGGCAGACGCCCGGCGTCCTTCAATGCCGCACGCAGCAGGTATTCCACCTGACTGTTGACGCTACGCAACTCGTCCCGGGCCCAACGACGCAACGCGTTGAGGACCTCCGGAGAAGTCCTCAACAGGAACGATTCGCGAGTTACCATGGGTGGCTACTGGTAGAGCGTGCCGGCGTTGACGACCGGCTGCGCGTGACGATCGCCACAGAGTACGACCAGCAGGTTCGAGACCATCGCCGCTCTCCGTTCGTCGTCGAGATGGACGATGTTGTCCCGTGAGAGGTGTTCGAGCGCCATCTGGACCATACCGACCGCGCCTTCGACGATCTTCGTCCGCGCCGCGACCACGGCGGCTGCCTGCTGTCGCTGGAGCATGGCCGCCGCGATCTCCGGGGCATACGCCAGATGGCTGATCCGCGCCTCGATCACCTCAACGCCGGCCTTACCCAGTCGCTCCTGGATGTCCGTTTGAAGCTGGTCGCAGACTTCCTGGGTGTTTCCACGAAGAGAGATCTTGTCATCCTGACTGTCATAGGGATGACGGGTCGCGAGGTTTCGTAGGGCCGCCTCGCTCTGGACCGCGACGAAGTCTTCGAAGTCGTCGACCTCGAACAACGCCTCGGCGGTATCGACGACTCGCCAGACTACGACGGCCGAAATCTCGATGGGGTTACCGTCGCGATCGTTAACCTTGGACGGCCTGCCCGCGCTGCGACGCTTGGCCTCGACCACCTTACCGGCGGCATCCTTCTTTTCGGGCGTGTGGATCGAGCCGGTCTCGAAGTTGCGGATCCGCAGCGAGACCTTCTTCTTCGAATAGAACGGGTTGACCCAGTAGAAGCCGGACTCGACGACGGATCCCTTGTAGTTGCCGAACAGCAGCATGACGCGAGCCTGATTGGGGGCGATGGCCTGGAAGCCGGCGAGAACGATGATGCCGGTGATGAAACAGATCGGCGCGATGATGGCGGCCGTCGGTGTCGGACCGCCGTTGCGGACGGCGTGGGTAATGAAAAGTATCGGTGTGCCGATCGTCAGGGCGAGACAGGCGATCAGGGCAAACCAGCCGGACATGGGGCGATAACGCCGTTCGGTACTCATGGGTGCTCTCTCCTTCTTTATTTTGATTTATATCAATATGATATCACTTTGACATCATTTGTCAAGAAGGGCACTATTTCTCAATAAAAATGTCCAGCGGAAGGATCGCCGTCACCCCGACGTTGGGCGCATCCACCAGCTGCCCGATCCGCAGATCGACGGCGACGCTGGCGACCAGAAAGGCCTGCTGACGGGTCAGGCCATAGGTGTCAACCATGTAGTCGATGATCTCCAGCAAAGCATTTCGGGCCGCCAGAGAGATGTCCTTCGAGAGGTTCGAGAGCTTCGCAACCACCGGCGATTCGAGGTACCGCATGTCCGGTGGAACCTCGCCCGGACTCTTCAGCGGGAAGCCGGTCGTTGCGTAGAACCGGCGTGACGGGATATCGAGCAAGGTCGATCGTCCCTCGTAGTGCGGGCCGCGGCTCAGCGTCGGCCCCTCCTTGATCAACTCCGTCGTCAACAGCACATCGGCGTCCATCTCGATGGCCGTTCCGGCGACCTCCCCGTCCCCCTGGGCGTAGTGAAGATCGCCCACGGCCAATCCGCATCCATCGATGTAACACGGTAGATAGATCGTGACGCCCACGCCGAGGTAACGGATGTCCATGTTTCCGCCGTGCTCCCGTGGCGGAATGGTTCTCAGACACTCGTCCGTCTTGGACCCCTCGTCGCCACAGACTTCGGCGGGCGATGCGTGAGTCGGATGCGGAAGACGGACCGCCCCCCCGACCGCTGCCAGTTCAGCTTCCCGTGCCAGCATCGCGGCATGTTGTTCAACTCCGGGCAGGACAGTGACGACGCCCGGAAAACTGCCGTTGGGAATCCGCACACCGGGAATATCGTCCGTCACCGCGTGATTACGATCGAGACGCCACAGAATCCGATACGGTCCCTCGACGACATCGGCGACAAACCCGCTCCCGGTAATCAACGTGAAGCCGTACTCCCCCGGATCGATATCCAGCAGCGTGACTTTGAGGACATCGCCTGCTTTTGCGCCGTCAATATGGATGGGTCCGGTCATCGGGTGGACAGTGCCGAATTGGCTATCGCCAAGACGAGGATCGGGTGCGGCCGACGGAGCGAGATCGAAGTCACTGGCGTTGCGGGTGCGGAGCAGGATCTTCTGTCCGGGTTTCGCACGTGCCGTCATCGGGATCTCGGGGTGGATCCGGTTGATGCACTGGGGATCCTCGTTACAGTTGCTCCCCTCACCACCGACGACAAGGATCTCCGCCCCTGATGCCGTCGTCACGCACATCAGGATTAGAAGTGAGAGAACAGCCAGTTCAAGTCGTAATAAGCGATTCAATTCGTTACCTCCGCACTTGCCACCGCGAGAAGTCAATCGTCGAGACTCTGCCAGAGAACGTGGACGAGCATCCGCTTCCCGTCGTACTTCGCCAGATGGAAGTAATCGACTCCCCACTCCGCGGTCAGCCTGTCGGCGGAGCGACGGGCAAAGCCGAACTTCTGGAGATCCGGATGGACGCTGCGCTTGATCAGCTCCGGCTTGAGCTCGTAAAGCCCTTCGACGTAGTCCAGCACGGCCCGCTCCACACCGGCGTGGTCTTCATCTGATTGGGCTGAAATTGGAGGCCCCGTCATGAATGCGGCCGCGACCAGGATGGATAGTGCTACGTGTCTCATTCTGCGGCTCCTCGCTCATTTAGGTCTTCTAGAAGACGGGTTCCCAGCGGATCTTCAGGATACTCCGAGACGAGAATATCAAGCATCTCGACCGCGGCCTCAGGGGCGCCGTCGCGCACGGAGCGCATGGCCTGGCAGGCCATCGTCTCCCGTGCCACCTGAACAGATGGGTCTTCCTCGCGCATCTGTCCATACCACTCCATGGCATCGCCGATGTCGTTGTCCCACAGCCGATCGACGAACGGCTGATCGGTGACGTATCGATCGATCTGCTCCCGAAGTAGCGCATCCAATGCCGCTCGATCGAACCATCGACCGCTGCTCACGACGCCCGTAATTTTTCGACTGTTTTGGATGTCGACCAGAGGGTTGGCGTCCAGCAGGACCAGTTCGGCGGCAAGGCCCTCTCTTACTCGCCCGGCGAACCCCCGCCCGACAACGCTGTCCCAGCCGTTGCGAGTCCCGACCTCGAGTGCCTCGTACGGTGTCAGGCCGGACGCCACCAACAGGGCCAGCTCTTCATGAACGGCGTGGCCGGGGATCGATCCCGTCGCGTTGGCGTCCGTGCCCAGCAACAGTGTCACGCCCTCGTCACGAAGCGCGGTGACCAGTGCCTGTTGCCGGCCCAGGTACTCCCCCATCCAGGTCGCGTCTTCCGGGTTGAACTTCCTCTTGTACTGGTTGTTCGACGGTCGAAATGCCCGCCGGGAAAACGGACCGGCCAACTCCAACGGGATGCCGGAAAGCTCGGCGTCCAGGTCTGCCACCTGACGCAGGATCGAGCGATACATGGCGAGAGCCGGAGCGACCTCGACGCCGGCCTGCCGCGTCGCGGTCGCGGCGTCCCGCTCCCACCCGTCGTTGTTGTGATGGGCGTACCAGGTGTAGAGGTACTCCTCGGCGTGGGAGATCTCCCGGATCGCACCGACGGACAGCGACGCTTGCAGATCCAGATTCCGTGGCGCGTGGCCGACGACGGGCATCCCGAACTCGCTAGCGGTTCGACCGAGTGCTTCCAGGCTCTCGACGGATAGCTCCCCATGGATCTTGATGCAGTCGTAACCGGCGTCGTGTTGCTCTCGCACCGCGTTCTCGGCATCGGCGACCGATTGGATCGTCGGCAGGTTCGTGTAGGGACCACAAGTCTTGAATCGTGGACCAATCAACGTCCCATCATCGACGAGGTCCCGGACATAAAGGTGGTACGGCTGCCCCTCCATGTTCCTGACGGCGCCCACACCATGGGCCAGGAGTACCGACAGGTCGCCGACGTCGTCGAGATGCACGTGCGTGTCGACAAACGACGGCAACAGGAACTTGCCGCTACCGTCGATTCGCCGGACGTTGTGTCGGGCATCTTCACCATCGGGTCCGACCATGGAAACGATCTTTCCGTCCTCGATCACGACGGTTGCGATCCGCTCGTCTCCAACGCCGGTCATCGGAATCACGGTGACGTTCTCGATGACGAGCCTTTTGATTTCCGGCGTGGGTGGGGTCCGACAACCGGACGCCGCGATGACCAGCATCCACCCGACCAGGACCACAACTGCTCTATTCACAAATTTCCCCCATCCGTCCCAATTGTACGCGCGGCCCCCTCGAATCGACGGGCGGTTGCCAGGGTTTTTACGGATATGCTGGAACCCGTTCCGTTCCGGAGAGTCCCACCGTGTCCACGAAGTCCGAAAAGCGATTTCTTCTGAGCGTCGATCCCGGGCTCGAAGACGTGGTCGTAAGCGAGCTTCACGAGCAATCCCGGTCGTCCCGAGCCACGGAGAATCCGTTCGGTCTCCCGGGGCAGGTCCTCGTGGAAACCGACGAACCGGCACCGCTGCTGCAACTCACCACGATCCATCACGTTCTCGAGGTTCTCGCGGAGGAGCCGGTCGAGGGGCTTGCCGATATACAGAGCGTTCTGGACAAGACAGCGTTCGACCTGCTTGGCGACGCTGGGTCGTTTCGTGTCACGTCGAACATCCTCGGTGACATCGGCCTTGAGAAGTTCGAACTACAGAGGGCCGCCGGTGCGGCCCTCGTCCGCCGCTTCGCGACGCCCGTCAGCCTCGAGGAGTTTGACGTCGAGATACGGGTCGATCTCTACGACCATCGCCTGGTCGTGGGTGTGTCGCGCACCCGCCCCTCGCTGGGAAACCGCGTTCGTCGGGGACGATCGTTACGCAGTTCGATGAAACCGACCATCGCAGCAGCGATGCTTCGTCTTGCCGGTGCGCACAGTGGGGCCGGGAGGCTGATCGATCCGCTCTGCGGCGCCGGAGTCATTCCGGTCGAGGCCGCGACGACCAACCCGAGCCTCGAGATCGTCGCATCGGACTGGGATACCGATACGGTCGAGACGGCGCGTGGCACGTTGGCGAACCACGGGATCCCCCTGGAAGTCACCACCGCCGACGCACGAGAGTTAGACCCGGAGTCTGACGGTCGGTTCGACTACATCGTCACCGACCCACCCCACGGGCTGCGTCAGGCCCGACGGGCGCGACTGGATGTCCTCTACGCCGAGCTGTTGGCGGCGTTCGAGCGGGTACTCGCTCCCGATGGACGAATCGCCATCATCGTCGTCAAGTATCGTCTGTTCACGGCGGCGGTCCAGAGTACCGGACTGCGAATCGTGGAACATCGTGCGGTGACGACGGGGAACGTGCAACAGCGGATCTTCGTCCTCGCCCACGGCGACTACCAGTCCACGACCCTGTAGTCCTTCAGGAACGCCCCCCAGGTGTGAACGCCGGTCGTGATGCCGTCGAAGATCGGATCCACGATCCGTGCCGCGCCGTCGATGATGTCCAGCGGCGGATGGAATCCCTGCTCGCGCTTCTTGCGCTCGGCGATGACGGCAGGGTCCTCGTCAGTGACCCATCCGGTATCCACGCTGTTCATGTGGATGCCATCGCGGAGATAGTCTGCCGCAGAGGTCCGGGTCATCATGTTCAGCGCAGCCTTGGCCATGTTGGTGTGAGGGTGACGGTCGGTCTTGTGCCGACGGGAGAACTGTCCCTCGACGGCCGAGACGTTGACGATGTGTTTGTCGCGGTTGTCGGTCTTCCGCATCAGTGGCTTGAGTCGTGCGTTCAAGATGAAGGGTGCGACGGAATTGACAAGCTGGACTTCCAGAAGTTCGACCGCCGACACGTCGCTCAACCCAAGTCGCCAGCTATTCACTTCTCGCAGATCGACCTGCTGCAGGTCGGCGTCCAGCTGCCCGGCGGGAAACAGGTGAGAGCCGCGGTCGTGGTCTTCCTCGAGCAGAGCGATCTGCGATAGGGTCGCCGGTAGTAGGGCCCGGGCGTGCACCGGCAACTGTTCGATCGGTTCCGTCTCTCCATCCATCAGGTGCTGGTAGAACCCCGGCGGGCGGCGGACGGTCTGGCACGCATTATTAATGATGAAGTCGAGCCGCGGGAGATGGTCTCGGAGAAATCTGGTGAACGACTCGACGGCGGGTGTGTGACGCAGGTCCAGACCGAAGATCTCCAGCCGGTCGGACCAGCTGGAGAAATCCTTCTCGGACTCGTAGCGCTTCGCAGCGTCCCGAGGAAAGCGGGTACTGACGACGACCCGGGTACCGGCACGAAGCAACATCAACGCCGCCTGATAACCGATCTTCACCCGGGCGCCGGTGATGAGGGCGACCCGTCCAGCGAGATCGGCGTTCGGCGTCCGTTTCGCCCAGTTCAAGTCCGCGCAGTCGGGACAGAGCGCGTCGTAGAAGAAGTGCAGTTGCTTGAACTGGGTCTTGCAGATGTAGCATGGGATCGATGCATCAAGACGAGACCCGTCGGCAGGTGTCTCGACGTCGTCAGGTTCGTTGCGACGAGTCTCTCCCCCGCTCTCGATCATCCCACCATGAACCCATGGCGCGAAGACCGGCCGACGGCGGACCTGACGGATCCCGGTCTGTTCGAGCCGCTCCTCGTCCCGCTTCCGATGCCTGGCCTTGCGCCGATCCGACGCGGCCGTCGCCAGCGCGTGACGATCCCAGGGTCCGGGTCGCGCCACACGCCCGGCGGCCATCAAAAATTGTCGGCGAGAATCCTCCGGCAGCGTTGCGAGCTGATCGTAGGCCTCGGCGATCTCCTCCAGAAATTTCGTCGCTGCAGCGATCTGGCGGGCGTACTCGTCGTCGTCGCGTCGGGTCATCAACCTAGACTAGCGCAGGGAATCGCTCTTTCGGGAACGGCGATCGGCGTATATTTGAGGTTGCCGCTACACTTCCCGAAGATTGAAGGAGAGCCGATGATGGAATCGCCTTGTTTTCGTGGTGTCGTCGCTGCTGCCTGCTTCCTGCTATCCGTCGGTCTGGCCGCCGGGGACGAGCCGGCCTCCGAAGCCCTGGGCCGCTACTCCGACCGCACGCTGGTGGTCGGCATCGAGATTGACCGAGACGAGGCGCGGATCCTCGGCTACACCGTCAAGCCCCGCGCCTTCGTTCGCACCGCTCAGACCGAACCCGTTCGCAGCTACGAAGAACGGAACGAGGTCCAGATCGAGGTCAGTCTCGTAAGCGATGACGGGACTCGCTACACCCGGCGGGTGGGCGCCGGCATGGTCTGTCTGTCTCACGGCCCCTACGACGAACCCCACGTCGAGGGCGACACGATCCGCATGCATCGCGACTCGTTCCTGGTTGAGCTGCCGGAGTTGGCCGGCTTCGACACGATCGAGGTGGCCTACCACGAGAACGAGCGTGGCCAGGCGGCACGACGATCTCTTGGCGCGCTTCCGATGACCCGTCACAACTTCGACGCCGCCGGCCGTCCGGTCACCTACGACAGCCTGGCGATCGCGTCCACCAATTCCACGGATCCCGGAGCGTCGCGGTTGGCCAGCACCGTCGTCTGGCCGGAGAACCTTGGCGACACCGACATCTACCGCGTCTATGGTGACGCCGCCGCGGTCGGAAGCCGGATCAACATCGTCATCGTGCCGGACGGCTATCAGTACACAGACAAGGCTCTGATGGAGAGCCATGCCGACGCCATGGTCGCCTACTTCCGTGGCAAGACGCCCCACGCCGAGCACGACCTGCTCTACAACTACATCCTCGTCTACGCCTATTCGCGAGAGCAAGGGACCGACCAGTGCGACTGCGGGACCATCGTCGACACCGCGATGGGAACCCGGTTCCCGTTGTCCAATCCGACCTGTGGTCACAGCGACAATCGTTGCCTGTCCTACGGAGGTGGCTGCGACACAAACGGCACGGGCAACGTCGTCGCCGCCGAACTGCGGGCACCGGCCCAGGACGAGACGGTCGTGATGGTTAACACCACCCGCTACGGCGGCTGTGGCGGCTCCCGCGCGACCTACGCGGCCGGCAACGGTTCGGCGTTGGAGTTGGCGGTTCACGAGCTGGGTCACTCGATGTCCGGTCTTGCGGACGAGTACGTGTCCAACTCCGGCTGTGGGAGCTTTGCCGGCAACGTCAACACCTCGACCAACGGCGTCTCCGGCGCCTGGTCCGAGTGGATCGCCGACATCGGCTCGCCACGCGAAGGCGCTCAGTACTGGGGCCAGTGTATCTATCGCCCGGAGGCAGATTGCGAAATGCGCAACCTGAACCAACCGTTCTGTCACGTCTGCAACCAGCACTGGTCGTTGTGGTCGTTCGCTCACTCCCGGGTCAACCCGACGGCGCCACTGGAATCGATGACGCCTGCAGCGAATGTGAACACGAACAGCTTCGTTCAGCAGGACTTCTCGATCACCACGCGTCTGCCCGCGCCACCGGCGACCCACGAGATTACCTGGACCCTCGACGGCCCCGGGCTGCCCGGTCCCACCCTCGTCGCCAGCGCGACCGAGGCCTACTCACACACCTTCACGTTGGCTGGCCAGTACACGTTGACCTGCGAGGTGACTGCCGATACCAACTTCATCAAACCGTCACGCTACGGTTCCAATCAGGATGTGGCGGCCTGGACGATCGACGTAACCGCGCTCCAACCGCCGATGGAAATTGCGCCACCGGGGTCGGTGGAACCGTTGCGTTTTGTCGATGCCGACAATCTCGCGTGGGAAGACGGTTCGTCGGGTGGTGCTACTTCCTACAACCTCTATCGCGGAACGTTGACCGTACTGGGTGGGTCGTACGGCAGCTGCGGACAGCCGAGCCTTCAGTCACCCGCCGCGGTCGAGGCCGCCGATCCACCGGTCGGGACCGGCTGGTTCTATCTGGTGACCGGGCGTAACGCCGCGGGCGAAGGACCGATGGGGCTGGACTCCGAAGGCACCGGGCGGACGAACCTGACGCCTTGTCCCTAGCCCGACCCTAGCTCCCGACCCGCGCGCAGATGGCGTACGCCGTGAAGGGTTGACTGGCGCTGTCTTCCGCATTGAGGCATCGGTAACTGGTATCCGAATCCGGATACCCGTAACAGATCGTGTCATTGAGACCGCTACAGTTGCAGCCACCGCCGATGACTTTTCTTGGGGCGGTACAGGTAGCCGTTGTGGTCCCCTGATAGCAGCTCCACGACGTGCCACCCTGTAAGCAAGATGAGGCGGTCGCACTCGTGGTGCCTGCGGCGGTCACACGCTCCCAGCCGATGTTTGCAGTTCCCGCCACGTCCAGGCTGACGGTCAGGTCCACCTCCGACGAGGTGACAGTCATTCGATTGCTGTTTCCGGTGCGAAAGTACATCGTGCCGTTGATATTCGGGACGTTCAGGAACGTCGAATCATTTCCGGCGAGGAGCGTGTAGTTGCCCGCTGTGTTGTTGTAGAACGCCGACAGCGTCGCGGACTGACCGGGATACTGACCGATCGTCGCCCCGGTGAACGCGTCGAGGTTGCCGCTGAACGAGATGTCGTCGTTGGCGTAACCGTAGGAGAACACCTCGGTGTCCACGTTGTTGTTGCGTCTGAAGAACGTGATGCGATCGGAGCCTCCGGTGATGTCCGGGCTGTTATCGCCATCGTAGGAGAACCCACCGCCGTAGAGCGGACTCTGCCCGGCGAAGAACAACCCACCGCCCTGGCTCTGTCCGGTTGCATAGATCCGGGCCACGTCGCTGTCCGCGCGATAGACATGGAAATCCTCCGCCGGGTCGACGCCACCGCCGAGTCCCACCCCCGTGTCGAAAAACACCTGACGAATGTTGGACGGCAGCAACGTGCTACCGGCCCAGTACGGGATGTCGCCTGGATCCAGCGCACCGACCTGCGGGTCGTTCTCGACGCCTACGCCGACGTCGTCCGCCTCACAGGTGACGGTGCCGTCTGCGGCGACGGCCCGCATGAAGTTGTTCGGTGCGCAGCTTGACACCACACGTCTCTGCCACAGCGTCGACGGGAGGCCACCCAGTCCTTCGCTGTCCGAGGACAGCCCCGCATAGGCGGCAGACCCCATCTGCTGCCGCGGTGCCAGCGTCTCGCCGCCGACCGTGATCTCCAGGTAGCGGCTACCGCCGCTGACGAAGACCGACGGCGTAAGTGGCGTTCCGTTGCTGCCGAGTAGCACGCTGAAGATGCCGTTGTTCACATCGACCGAGGCCCAGACCTCGCTCCACAGCTCGACCCCACCGACAGGGTCATCCCAGATGGCGAATTCCATCGCAAGCGTCGCCGTCAGCGGGTTCTGTTGGGGGCTGTTGTCGGTCAGGCGACCCTGATAGTTGACGAGGGACGGCACCTGGGCCATCGCTATTCCACTAACGAGAAGTATGAGCGACAGTAGGCAGATTCGGCGAAACGAAATCGAGCTCATGGGGCTCCTCCTGGCGGGGCGGGCCCCGGCGCAGTCGCGAAGACGCGATAGCAGTTCAGACCCGTCGTGCCGACGGTGTCGTCGTCATAGTCGTTGGTGTTTACCTGTGCGAGGAATCCGCCGATGATCGCCGTGCAATCGATCGAGCGATAGACGCTGTAGGGATCGTTGTTTCCGGACCAGCTCAGGTCGATATCCTGGGGGTCGATGGCGTCCTTGTCGACGGTCAATACCACCGGGACCAACCCCGAACCGAGATACGAGAAGAAACCCGACTGCAGCACGTAGGCCGGCGACGCACTGGTGCCGATAGTCGCCTTCTGCACGGCGGCGCCGTTCATGACGTAGCTACCCGATGAGGACTCGGTCCCGGCGCCATCGACGGCGGTCTGCTGGAGAACGTAGCTGGGAGAGGATGCGACCTCGGCGAGGGCGGGTCCGGTGCAGAGGACGGCGATGAGCAGCATCCCGAATACAACCTGGCAGAACCCTTTCATGGATCTCTCCTCCTGAGATCGACATAACGCTATGGGATTCTGAAGGTACGACCGTTGGCAGGATTTGTCCCTCCCCCAAAATGGGGAGGACCGCGGTCCGTCTAGAGGTCGCCCGGCCCCTGGGTGGGTGCGAGCTCCGAGAAGACCATCTCATACGTCTCGAGGGCGGCGGCGTCCCAGAGGACGAAGCGAAGCAGTTCCAGTTCCGAGTGACGCCCCACAAACTCGAAGGTGATCCCCAGGGAGATCCGTGCCGCCTCTTCCATCGGGTAGCCGTAGGCACCGGTACTGATGGACGGGAGTGCGACGGTCTTCAGGTCGTGCTTGACGGCCAACTCCAACGCACGGGTGTAAGCCGATGCCAGCAACTCGGGCTCGCCCTGTTTCCCGTCGCGGTAGACCGGGCCGACGGCGTGCAGGACCTTCTTCGCTGAAAGATCTCCGGCCGTCGTCGCCACCGCCTGCCCGATCGGACAGCCGCCGATGGCATCACAGGCCGCCATGATCGACGGTCCGCCAGCCTGATGAATGGCCCCATCGACGCCGCCACCGCCGGAAAGCTCGGGGTTGGCGGCGTTGACGATGGCGTCGACCTCCTGTAGGGCGATGTCGCCCTGGACGAGTTCGACGAGGGTTGTACCGATCTTGAAGCTGACTGCCATGAAAACCCCGTAGTGCGATCTCCAGGGTAACTCAAGACCGGGCACCCTCAAAGCCTTACGGTTCTGGTAACCTTGCCTTATATGAATCTTGAGCCCGGATCGACTCTTGGGCCCTACGAGATCGTGGCCCAGATTGGCGCGGGCGGCATGGGTGTCGTCTGGAAGGCCTTGGACCCGTCGCTGAAGCGACATGTGGCGATCAAGATCCTTCCCGCCACGCTGAATGCCGACCCGCAGTGGCGTCAGCGCTTCCAACAGGAGGCGGAGGCGGCCGCCGCCCTTCAGCATCCCAACATCGCCGTGATCCATCAGGTCGGTGAGCACGACGGCAACCCCTATATCGTCATGCAGTACCTGGACGGCCAGACCCTGCGACAGATCCTTCGAGAGGGCCCCATGCCGACAAGGCGATGGCTGGCCGTCGGCGTCGGCATCGCGGACGGCCTGGCCCACGCGCAAAAAAACGGCATCGTTCATCAAGACCTGAAGCCGGACAACGTGATGATCACCACGGACGGCCAGGTCAAGATCCTCGACTTCGGCCTGGCCAAGGTGATCGGGTCCGGCGCTGACGATGGCGAGCCGAGAGATAACGGGAAGATCTTCGGGAGCCGCTCGTACATGTCGCCGGAACAGATCCGCGGCGAGAAGATCGATCATCGCAGCGACCTGTTCGCGTTCGGTGTCCTGCTCTACGAGATGGCGGGCGGCTGCGTCCCCTTCCGCGGCAAGACCGACGAGGCCGTCCGACAGGCGATCACGGAGGAGGAACCCGCGCCGTTGTCGGATCGATCCGACGGCATCCCGACGGAAGTAGAGCGGGTCGTACGGAAGGCGATGGAGAAGGAACCCGAACGGCGCTACCAACACGCAGACGAGTTGGCGACGGACCTTCGCAATCTGAAGCGGGACCTTTCGACCGGTCGAGCCACCATGACGTCGGAAGAGGGCCCTTCCGGGCTCACCAACTACACGCCGGTCCCATCCGCTCCGTCGCCCACGCCGACGCCAACACCGACTCCCCGACGCCGCTGGCCGGCGATCGCCGGCATCGCGGCCGTGATCATCGCGGTCCTCGGGACGATCTGGTGGCAGACCCGTCCCACGGGAGAGCCGGTCCCGGTCCGAGCAAACCCCGGCACCGATCGACCGCTGGCGAGCCGCAAGCAGATGATCGCCGTCCTGCCCTTCGAGAATCTCGGTGACGCCGATGACGAGTACTTCGCCGTCGGCATGACACAGGAGATTACAAGCCGGCTTGCGTCGGTGGTCGGCCTGGGTGTCATATCGAGTAAGAGCGCGATTCAGTATGCGGACACCGACAAGACACCTGCCGAGATCGGAGCCGAGCTCGGCGTCGACTACCTGCTCGAGGGTTCCGTTCGCTGGGCCCGATCATCGGGTGGCAAGAGTCGTGTGCGGATCACGCCGCAACTTGTCAACGTTGCGGACGAGACCGCCGTCTGGTCGGACACCTACGACGAGGTGATCGACGACATGTTCACCCTGGAGTCGGCGATTGCAGAGAAGGTGATCGATCATATCGGCATCACACTCAGTGGCAGCCGCTGGGCAGACGATCTCCGCAGCACCGATAACCTGGACGCCTATCGCGCTTACATGCAGGGGCAGCACCTCCTCCAACTCCCGATCTATACCGAGGAGACCTACAAGGACCAGATCGCGCTCTTCGAAGAGGCGATCGAACTCGACCCCGAGTTTGCCGCCGCCTATGCGGGACTCTCACGAGCCCATGCAGCGCTCTATCATTTTGGCCACGATCGCACGATGAAACGCCAGGAGCTGGCGAAGAAGAGTGTCGAGAAGGCCCTTGAGCTGGCACCCACATCGCCCGATGTGCATTTCGCCCTGGGGAACTACTTCTACTGGTGCCACAAGGACTACGAACGGGCGCTCGACTCCTTCGCCTTCGTGCAGGAGCGGATGCCCTCGAAGCTCGAGGTTCTGGAGTTCGTCGGCTTCATCTGGCGTCGACAGGGACGCTGGGAGGAGGCCGCCGGCAATCTGGAGCGAGCGATCGAATTGAATCCGATGGACGCCAACGTACGAGGCGAGTTGGGGTCGACCTACAACTTCCTGCGACGCTATGACGACGCGCTCGCACCGCTGGATCATTCGATCGGCCTGCTCCCCCTTCAAACCTCCGGCTACTTTGAGAAGACCTTTACCTACTGGATGACCGGTGACCTCGAGGCGGCTCGCGCAACCCTCGAGAGGATCCCACCCACCGACCATCCGGCCATGGACTGGTACTGGTTCCGACAGCAGATCTACGAACAACGATACGAAGAAGCATTGTTACGACTCGAGGCGAGTCCTGTAGAGCTGATGGTCTACTTCCGAGCCGTCCGGCCGAAGGCCTTGTTCCTCGCAGAGCTCCACGACCTGATGGGTCACAACGAGCGGGCACGTGACAGCTACGAGCAGGCCCGCCAGATCCTCGAGCGCGAGATCAAGAGACAGCCCGACGACTACCGTCTTTACAGCGCACTGGGTATCGCGCTTGCGGGGTTAGGCGAAGACGCCGACGCGATTCGAGCGGGCACCAAGGCGGTCGATCTGTACCCCATCGCGCGGGATGCCGTTTTCGGACCCCAGGCCGTCGAGGCGCTGGCCCTGATCTATGCACGTATCGGTGAAGATGACCTGGCGCTGGATCAGATCGAGCAACTGCTTTCGATCCCATCGCTGGTTTCGGTGCCGATGCTGGCGGCGGACCCGCGGTTGAAGAAGCTCCACGGGAACGCGCGATTCCAAGAGCTCATTGTCGATCGCTAACGGCGGCGTAGACTAATACCTGCGCCGCTCGACCCGGAGACCCCATGACCGCTCAACGTCGTTTCATAGGATGGATCGTCTGTTTCGTCTTTCTTCCCGGCATCCTGCAGGCCGGCTCGGAGAAACGACTCCGTCGTGCGTTGGATTGGCCGACGGTGGATCTCTCCGGCTACGAGCGGGTCTTCGTCGAGGACTGTGAGGTCACCGACCCGGAGGCGCCCGAGCGCAAGATCCAGGACCTGGTCAAGACGGTACCCGCACGGTTGGCCGACTACATCGACTACGCGATCGATCGCGACCTGTTCCCGGAGGTCTTGCGCCGGGCACCGAAGAACTCGGAGAGCGGCGTCGTACTACGGGTGAATGTCACCCGTTACAAACCAGGCAGTTTTACCGCCCGGTGGCTGGTGGCCGGAACCAGTTCGGCCAACTTCGAATTCGATGTCACGCTGATCGACGCCCAGACGGGGAACACGCTCCAGACCTTCTCGGAGACGCGCAGCTTCAACTGGGGCGGCCTGACCGCACGAAGTATCACGTTGATCGAAGAGCGGGCTGCGGTCGAATTGGGCGCCTACCTCTCACTGTCCAAGGGGATGGAACCCGAGGCAGTCCTGGCCAGACTTCGCATGCCGTTCGACGGCGACGGCCCCCCGGAGATTCCCCACGGCACGGTCTACATCATGCGTCCGCAAGGGATGGTCGGCGGCGCCAACCGCTTCCGCGTCGGCATCGATGATGTCACCATCGGGGAGTCGAAACGCAACACCTACCACATGGCCTACGTCGCCCCCGGCGAACACCGGGTCTGGTGGGGTCGCGACAAGTGGCAGAGGGACACCGCCGTCACGATCGAGTCGGGAAAGGACTACTACTTTCAGGCGATGGGCCTGAAGGAGATCCCGCCGGCGAAGGCCCTGAAGAAACTGAAGGATTGCCGACTCATACGTACGATGGACCTGACGGATCGGCCGTAACCCGAGACGACGTCAGCCGTTACTCCAGTTCCATTTCCACACCGCCTGCGAACCCAGCCACGATGTTGTAGACAAACGCCGTGAGTGCGCCCATCACGAATCCCATCACGCCGTAGAACAGGGGTAGGAAGATGATCGCTCCGACGCCGAAAAGCATCCCGATGAACGCGCCACCGTCACTTTGACTGGCCGCCACTCCCGCGCCAAGCAACGAGAACAATGCAAAGAACGCTCCACCTATAAGCCCCAGGACGGCATACAGCGCCCCCGTGATCTTTGCGCACGACAACACTCCGAGGCTCTTTAACACCATGATTCGATCTCCTGTGGCGGACGAGTACTTCGGGGCAATCGTACTCTAGTTCACGGACGATCGAACTCCGATCGGACCATCTTCAACGTCTGCGATTGCCATCGAGCACCGGGTCTGCGAAGATCGCCCACGATGAGTGAGCAACGTACCGGTATTGCGGTGACTCTCTGGCGGCGGCGCTTCGATTTTCTGGTCGGAATCCTGGGCGCCATCATCCTTGGCCTGATCGCTTTCGCGATCATCGGTCTGCTGCCACCGGACACGGTACCTGGCCAGGCGCGAGTCCAGCACGCGCTCGACTCCAATAGCTTCCCGTCGTATCTCGGACTCGTAGAACTGCTGCTCGTGCTGGCAGCTTTTGCGTTGACCGCCTTTCATTTCAGGCATCAGCGGGCGGCTAGTTTCATCGAACGCTTCAACTCTCCCGAAGTCATCTCCATGCGTGGTCGGGTCGATGACTGGCTGGCGGGATACGAAGAAAGCGCGCTCCGACAATCCGCCGATAAGTCAGGCGACAACGATCTTGATGATGAGACGTTGCAGCTGGCCCACATGGAGGCGCGCCTGCTGCTGGAACTCCAACGCGATCGCATCCTCGACAAGACCGTCAAGGCGTTTGCCAACCTGTTCCAGGAGGTTGGTGAGGCCTACGAGAATCGAACGGTCAGTCCGTCCTACACCCGACGAATGTTCGATTTCCTGGCACCTCATTACTGGCGACTCTTGCAGTTCTGGGTCGATGACTACAGGATCCAGGGTAGCCCGACGCTGTACTCCCGTTTCGGACAACTAGCAGAGACCATCGAGGAGGATCCAAAGAAGCTGGCGCTGATCCGTCGCAAGCAGTCCGGCGGCCCCCACGACTCCCCCACGTCGTTCGCATTGGAGCGTCGCGCCATGTTGACGGAGGCGTCGCAACCGAAACGCATCTTCATTTTCGGCTACGGATCGTTGATCGCATCTCGCAGTCGCCAACATGCGGTGGCCGATCAGGAGTTGCGCACGGCGGTGCTCCACGGCTACGCCCGAGCCTGGAATACGGTTGGACAGGTGATCTTCGATGACGACGAGGAGTCGAGTCCGGTGCTGTTCCTCGGACTGGCGTTGTCCCGCGACGGAGCTTGCAACGGTCTTCTAGCCG